>JAXDMH010000297.1:0-10886 GCA_034666225.1 Myxococcales bacterium | reverse complement strand
TCCACGCTGCGCGCGCTGGCCAATCCGGCGACGCACGCCCAGGATTTCGTGCGGCCTGGTCACGTCTTCCCGCTGCGCGCTCGCGCCGGCGGCGTGCTGGAGCGCCCGGGCCACACCGAGGCAGCCGTCGATCTGGCGCAGCTGGCCGGGCTGCAGCCGTGCGGCGTGCTCTGCGAGATCGTCAACGACGATGGCTCCATGGCGCGCCCGCGCGAGCTGGCGCTGTTCGCCGCACGGCACGCGCTGCCGTTGATCACCATCGCCGACCTGATCGCGCATCGGCGTTTGACGGAAGAGCCGCGCCCGCGCCCAGCGATCACCGACCTCGTCGGGCGCGCGCTGGCTCACCAATGGCTGCGCTCCACGCAGCAACGGGTCAGCAGCGTGTGTGTCGGTGGACGCACTGTGCGCGACTGAAGACGCGGTCGCTCGGCATTTCGACAGTGGCACGTCGCGTGCTCTGAGGCAGAGACAGAGACAGAGACAGAGACAGGAAGAGGGAGAGAAACGATGGGACAGAGTCATGATCAGCAATCCGTGCGGGGCGATCTACGGCGCATCGTCGACGAGGTGGTGAGGCCCCGCGCCGACGAGACCGATCGAACCGGCGCCTTCCCGCGCGACAACCTGAGGGCGCTGGGGCGCGCCGGCTGGAACGGTGTCCTCCTCCCGCGCGACCTGGGCGGCCTGGGCCTTGATCATGTCGCCTTCGCCGAGGCAGCCGAGGAGATCGGCAGCGCCTGCGCGTCGACGGCGCTGGTCTACGTCATGCACATCGGCGCCGTGCAGACCATCGCGCTGTTCGGCAACGACGATCAAAAAGATCGGTGGCTGAAGCCGGCGCGCGACGGTCTCATCGGCACGTATTCAACCAGCGAGAAGGCCTCGGGCGGTCACTGGTGGTTCAACTTCAGCCAGGCCCGTCGCGACGGCAGCGATTACCTGATCAGCGCCGAGAAGTCGTTCACCACCAGCGCCGGTCAGGCCGGCTATTACGTGCTGCAGACGCGATCGCCCGACGCCAAGGGCCCGACCGACATCACCTTCTTCATCGTCGACGGCCAGAAGCCCGGGATAAACGCCGGTTCCTGGGAGGCGCTGGGCGTGCACGGCAACCACAGCGGCCCGATCAAATATCAGGACGTCAAGGTGCCGCGCCGCGATCGCCTGGGCGCCGAGGGGCAGGGGAAGGACATCATCTATCACGGGGTGTCGCCGGTCTATCTGATCGGCCTGGGCGCCGCCTGGCACGGCGTGGCCCGCGGCGCGCTGGCCAACGTCACCGAGTACGTGACCCGCACCATTCACCGCGATTTTGATCGCCGGCTGGCCGACTATCAGGTGCTGCGCCAGCAACTGGGCGAGGCCAAGGTGCTGGTGTCCAGCCTGGGCCCGTGGCAACGGGCGCTGGCGCAGCAGCTGGACGCGCTGCAGGCGGCGGGCAAACCGCAGGGGGCGATCCTGCTGCCGCTGACCGAATTCAAGGTGCACGCCGCCGAGGTCGCCAACCGGGTGACCAAGCTGGCCCTGGATGTCAGCGGCGGCTACGGATACAAACGCGGCCCGCTGGAGCGAGCCTTCCGCGACGCGCGCGCCGCCATCGGCATGGGCCCGTCGAACAACATCGCTCGCGAATGGATCGGAAAGACGCTGGTCGGCCTGCCGCTGGAGCTGTTCGAGGCCGGCGGCGAGTAGGCAGCGCGACAAACCCGACGACGACGATCACCCGACAGGAGCAAGAGCATGAGCAGCGCCGAGAGCACGCTTCCCGCCAGCAACCCCGACGACGTCAAGTTCGCCTACTGGGTGCCCAACGTCAGCGGCGGCCTGGTGGTCAGCAAGATCGAACAGCGGACCCACTGGGGCTACGAATACAACAAGGAGCTGGCGCTGCTGGCCGAGCGGTCCGGCTTTGAATACGCCCTGTCCCAGGTGCGGTACATGGCCAGCTATGGCGCCGAGTTCCAGCACGAATCGACCAGCTTCAGCCTGGCGCTGCTGCTGGCCACGACGCGGCTGAAGGTCATCGCCGCGATTCATCCGGGGCTGTGGCACCCCGGCGTGCTGGCCAAGCTGACCGCCACCGCCGATCATCTCTCCAACGGGCGGGTCGCCGTCAACGTGGTCAGCGGCTGGTTCAAGGGCGAATTCACCGCCCTGGGCGAGCCCTGGCTGGAGCACGACGAGCGCTATCGCCGGTCGGAGGAGTTCATCCGGGCCTTGCGCGGGATCTGGACGGAGGACCATTTCAATCTGCGCGGGGATTTTTACCGCATCACCGACTTCAGCCTGAAACCCAAGCCGATCCAGACGGCGCACCCCGAGATCTTCCAGGGCGGCAATTCCAAGGCGGCGCGGGCCATGGCAGCGCGCGTGTCGGACTGGTACTTCATGAACGGCAACTCGATCGACGGCGTGCGGGCGCAGGTGGACGAGATCCGGACCAACGCCGCCGCCGTCGGGCGCACCGTGCGGTTCGGCCTGAACGCCTTCATCATCGCGCGCGACACCGAAGAGGAAGCGCGCGCCGTCCTGCACGAGATCATCGCCAAGGCCGACGTCGAGGCGGTGAACGGTTTCGGCGAGGCGGTCAAGCAGGCGGGCAAGGCCGCGCCCGAGCGCGAGGGGATGTGGGCGCAGTCGAACTTTGACGATCTGGTCCAGTACAACGACGGCTTCAAGACGGGCCTCGTGGGGACGCCGCTGCAGATCGCCCAGCGGATCGTGGCGTACAAGGCGGCCGGCGTGAACCTGATCCTGGGCGGGTTCCTGCACTACCTGGAGGACGTCGAACACTTTGGCCGCACGGTGCTGCCGCTGGTTCGCGAGCTGGAAGAGAAACAGCGCCGCCAGGCCCGGCAGGCGGCGTGAGGGAGGCGATCATCGTGGACGGCGGTCACTCTCACTCTCCTTCGCTTCTGGGCCTGCGGCAGGTGTCGCTGTCGTTTCGCGGCATCAAGGCGCTGCACGACATCAGCCTGGACGTCGCGGCGGGTGAGATCTGCGCGATCATCGGCCCCAACGGCGCGGGCAAGAGCTCGCTGCTGAACGTGATCAACGGCGTCTATCACCCGCAATCCGGCGAGGTGACGTTCGACGGCGAGCGGCGACAACAAATGCAGCCGCACCACGCGGCCCTGCGCGGGATCGCTCGCACCTTCCAGAACATCGCCCTGTTTCGCAAGATGACGGTGCTGGAGAACGTGCTGACCGGGCGGAACCTGCAGCGCCGGGCCGGGTTCGTGGCCCAGGCGCTGCAGCTGCCCTCAGCGCGCGCCGAGGAGCGGCGGGAACGGGCGCGCGCCGGCGAGGTGCTGGAATTTCTGCACCTGAACAGCCTGCGTGACGCCGTCGTCGGCCAGCTTCCCTATGGCCTGCAGAAGCGCGTCGAGCTGGGGCGCGCGCTGGCGGCCGAACCGAAGCTGCTGCTGCTGGACGAGCCGATGGCGGGCATGACCTTTGGCGAGAAGGAAGAGATGGCGTCGTTCATCCGCCACGCCAACCAGCGGCTGGGGATCACGATCGTCCTGATCGAACACGACATGGGCATGGTGATGAGCCTGGCCGATCACGTGGTGGTGCTGGACTACGGGCGGAAGATCGGTGACGGCGCGCCCGCGGAGATCCGCAACAGCGCCGAGGTCATCGACGCCTACCTGGGTGTCAGCCTGGCCAGCTAGTGGCGGTCATCGCGGGAGGCTCGGAACCCGTCTGAGGGTTCCGAATGAAAACGACGAGAACGAGGCGCAACGAACATGCAGTTTTTTCTGGAAGTGCTGGTGGGAGGGCTCTTGGCCGGGGTGATGTACTCGATGGTCGCCATCGGGTTCGTGCTGATCTACAAGGCCTCGGGCGTCTTCAACTTTGCCCAGGGTTCGATGGTGCTGTTCGCGGCGCTGACCTTCGTCAGCATCGTCGAGCGCGGCGTCGGCTTCTGGCCCGCCGTGGGCATCACGCTGGCGGTCATGCTGGCGCTGGCCCTGCTGATCGAACGGGTGGTGCTGCGACCGCTGGTGAACCGGCCGCCCATCGCGCTGTTCATGGCCACGCTGGGCCTCAGCTTTGTCCTGGAAGGCCTGGCCCAGACGCTGTGGGGCTCGCAGGTGCACGGGCTGGAGCTGGGGATCGCCGACACGCCGTTCGAGGTGGGCGGCGTGATGCTCAGCCAGCTTGATCTGTTCGCCGCGGCCACCGCCGGGACGCTGGTGGTGGTGCTGGGCCTGCTGTTTCACCGGACGCGCCTGGGCCTGGCCCTGCGCGGGGTGGCCGACGATCCGCTGGCGGCGCTGTCGGTGGGGATCGATCTGCGGCGGGTCTGGGCGGTGGTGTGGGCGGTGGCCGGCGTGGTGGCGCTGGTGGCGGGCCTGCTGTGGGGTGCCCGGGTGGGCGTGCAGTTTTCGCTGTCGCTGATCGTCCTCAAGGCGCTGCCGGTGCTGATCATCGGCGGCTTCTCGTCGATCGCCGGCACCATCGTGGGCGGCCTGCTGATCGGCGCCAGCGAAAAGCTGGCCGAGGTGTACATCGGTCCGCGCGTCGGCGGCGGCATCGAGAACTGGTTTCCTTATGTCCTGGCGCTGCTGTTTCTGCTGGTGCGGCCGACCGGCCTGTTCGGCGAGCCGCGCGTGGAGCGGGTCTGATGAGCCTGGCAGACGTGGACGGCCTGACGACGACCGACCTCCCCGGGAACGAAGTGTCCGCCCCGCGAACGCACGCCTCCGTCGCTGCCGCCTCCGCCGCCGCCGCCCAGCGGTGGTCGCCGCCCGCGCTGATCGTGCCGCTGGCCGGGCTGCTGCTGGCCTTTGCCGTCGTCCCCGCCATCGGGAACGACTACTGGTTCAGCGCCATCCTGATCCCCTTCCTGGTGCTGTCGCTGGCCGGCCTGGGTCTGAACATCCTGACCGGATACGCCGGTCAGCTGTCGCTGGCCTCGTCGGCGTTCATGGCGGTGGGGGCTTTCGCTTCCTACAACTTTCTGCTGCGCGTGCCGCATCTGCCGCTGCTGGTCGCCTTTGCCCTGGGCGGCGCCACGGCGGCGGTGGTCGGCATCGTCTTTGGCTTGCCCAGCCTGCGCATCAAGGGCTTTTATCTGATCGTCTCGACACTGGCGGCCCAGTTCTTCGTCGAGTGGGCGTTGACAAAGTTCGCCTGGTTCTCGAACAACAACGCCTCGGGGGTGATCAGCGCGCCGCCGCTGCTGGTGCTGGGACATGACTTCAGCGATCCGCGCGGGCGTTACTGGTTGACGCTGACGGTGGTGCTGGTGATCGTCCTCGGCGCCCGCAACCTGGTGCGCTGCGAGCTGGGCCGCAGCTGGATGGCGGTGCGGGACATGGACACCGCCGCCGCCGTCATTGGCATCCCGATCCTGAAGACCAAGCTACTTGCCTTTGCCACCAGCTCGTTCATCTGCGGCGTCGCGGGCGCGCTGTGGGCCTTTGGCTATCTGGGCACCGTCGAGCCGCACGGCTTTGACCTGGGGCGATCCTTCCAGGTGCTGTTCATCATCATCATTGGCGGCCTGGGCAGTGTCGTGGGGTCTTTCCTGGGCGCGGCCTTCATCGTGCTGCTGCCGATCCTGATGGACAACATTGCCCATCGGTTCTTCGCCGGGGTGATCGATCCGGGACATCTGGAAAATCTGCAGAAGGTGATCTTCGGCGCGCTGATCATCTTCTTTTTGATCAGAGAGCCGGAGGGCCTGGCGCGTTTGATCAGCGGACTGCGTGGACGGGTGGGGCGATGGCGGGCGGCGCGCTGATCAGCGCCTGTAGATAGAAACAGCTCGCCGCCGGCATGGCGCCGGCGCGTGGGCGTACGAAAACGCGAACGGAGGAACGTATGAACGCGAACGTGGGTCGAGGTTTGTTCGCCGCCCTGGCGGCGGTGTTTGCCGCCTTGGCGGCAGTGATCGTTTGCAGTGTTCCGGCGGCGCAGGCGGCGCCACCGGCGGGACAGCCCAACGAACAGTATTTTCCGCTGCAGAGCTACCGGGTGGGCCCGTACGCCGCCGGCGGCTCGGGCTTCTTTGGCGGGTTCATCGATTACCTGAACCTGATCAACACCCGCGACGGCGGCGTGGGCGGCGTCAAGCTGACCTGGTCCGAGTGCGAGACCGAGTACGTGGTCGAGCGCGGCGTCGAGTGCTACGAGCGGCTGAAGCAGGGATTGAACGGCGCGCCCACCGCGGCCACCAACCCGCTGTCGGTGGGGATCGCCTACGCCACCATCGAACGGCAGACCGCCGACAAGATCCCGCTGGTCACCATCAACCACGGCCGCACCGACAGCACCGACGGCAGCGTGTTCCCCTACATCTTTCCGCTGCAGCTGAACCCCTACAGCGAGATCGCCGCCATCACCACCTGGGTTGGTCAGAAGGAGGGGGGGCTGGAAAAGCTGCGCGGCAAGAAGATCGTGACCCTGTATCACGGGTCGCCCTACGGAAAAGAGACGATCCCGATCCTCGATCTCTACGCCAAGAAGTACGGCTTCGAGATCACCCACCTCGAGGTCCCGCACCCCGGCAACGAACAGCAGTCACAGTGGTTGACCATCCGCCGCATCAAACCGGACTGGGTGATCCTGCGCGGCTGGGGCGTGATGAACCCGGTGGCCATCAAGACCGCCGCCAAGACCGGGTTCCCCGTCGATCACATCATCGGCAACATCTGGAGCAACGCCGAGGAGGACGTGCGTCCGGCAGGCGCGGTGGGCAAGGGCTATATCGCCATCACCACCGGACCGTCAGGGACGAACTTTCCCGTGCTGCGCGACATCGACAAGCACGTCGTCAAGCCCGGCAAGGGCGATCTGAAAGACCCCAAGCGGTTCGGCAGCATCTATTACAACCTGGGCGTCGAGAACGGGATCCTGAACGTCGAGGCCATCCGGGTGGCGCAGGCCAAATTCGGCAACCGCCCGCTGACCGGCGAGGAGGTGCGCTGGGGCTTCGAGAACCTGAACATCGACGACCGCCGCTTGAAAGAGCTGGGCGCCCTGGGCCTGCTGCAGCCGATCAAGCTGTCCTGCAGCGATCACGAAGGGGGCGGCGCGGTCCGCTTTCAGCAGTGGGACGGGCAGAAGTGGGTGACCATCAGCGACTGGGTTCACCCCGACCGCGCCGTGCTGCGGCCGATCATCGAGGCCTCGGCGGCGAAGTACGCCAGCGAAAAAGGGATCAAGCCGCGCGATTGCGCCCGCGAAGCCCACGCCTCGCGCTGAGCCGGCAGACGGCGAAAGGAACCCAGCTATGACCACCACCATCGATCCACCCGGCGCGCCGCCCCTGCTGGCGCTGGACAACGTGCAGGCTGCCTATGACGGCATCATCGTCGCTCTGCGCGGCGTCTCGCTGCTTGTCGCGCCGGGAACGATCGTGGCGCTGTTGGGGGCGAACGGCGCCGGCAAGACCACGACCCTCAAGGCCGCCTCGGCGCTGCTGGCGGCCGAGCGGGGCGCGGTCACCGGCGGCACCATCCGCTATCAGGGGCGCGACACGGCGGCGGCCGCGCCGCGCGACCTGGTGCGGGCGGGCCTGGTGCAGGTGCTGGAAGGGCGGCATTGCTTTCCGCACCTGACCGTCGACGAGAACCTGCGCGCCGGCGCCCTGGGGCGGGGCGCGGGCCTGCAGGCGCGGCGCCTGCTGCGCGGCGATCTGGAACAGATCTACACGTATTTCCCGCGGCTGACGTTGCGCCGGCGGGCGGCGGCCGGTTTGCTCAGCGGCGGCGAGCAGCAGATGGTGGCCATCGGCCGCGCCCTGATGGCCCGGCCGACGCTGGTCCTGCTGGACGAACCGTCGATGGGATTGGCACCGCTGATCGTCGAGGAGATCTTCTCGATCATCCGCACTTTGAACCGGCAGCAGGGGGTCAGCTTCCTGCTGGCCGAACAGAACGCGCGCCTGGCCCTGCGCCACGCCGATCACGGCTACGTGCTGGAGAACGGACGCGTGGTCGCCAGCGGCACCGCCGCCCAGCTGGAAGCACGCGCCGATGTGCAGGCGTTTTACCTGGGCGTGGGCGGCGCCGACGGTGGCCGCGCCGCCAGCGCTTTAACGAGTTAGCGAAACTGAACACGAAAGAGGCATTCCACATGACCACGAGACGAGATTCCAAGCAGAGGCTTCGCAAGAGTGTCCCCGCGGTGTTTCCTGCGATCCTGGGCGCCGCGCTGTTGACCGCCCTGATGACCGCCGCCGCCACGAACGCCCGCGCCGAGGCTGCCGCCGAAGAGGCACCGCCAGCGCCGCCACCGGCGACGATCTCCACCGCCACCGCGCCGGTCCCCGACTGGCTGCGGTCGTTGAGCATCGGCGGCGGCGTGATCCTCTGGTACTACCGACCGGTCCAGGTCAGCGGCGGGGAGAGCAACGTCGATCTGTTCTTTGCCAACCTGCTGCTGGACGGCAAGTTTGGTCGGTTCGCCCTGCACGTCGAGCCGCGCTTTCGCGACTCGCGCCTGCGCGAGTTCTTCCCCGGCCCGGTCTGGGCGCAAGAGGCTTACGCCTCGGTGACCCTGGCGGACAACACGGTGCTGAAAGCCGGCAAGGTCTACAGTCACTTTGGACTCTTCTGGGACAATTCGTTCTACGGCAACGTCCAGGTCTACGACGGTCTCAAGCTGGATCCCGATTACGGTCTGTCGCTGGAAGGGGCGCTGCGTCCCGACAGCAGCGCTGGCCTGCGCTACTGGGCGCAGTACTTCGTCGTCGACGGGCACACCAACGTGTCGCTGGTGGGCCGCGACACCATCTCGATCCCGGGCGCGCACCGGCGCAACCAGACCATCCTGCGCGTCGAGCCGTTCTATCGTTCCGGCCAGACGCTGACCGTGACCGGCGGCCTGTCGGGCACCTTCCTGCAGGCTGATCTGGGCGCCGCCGGAACCAACAACGTCTACCGCGCCGCCGCCGATGTGGCGGTGACCGTGCGGCGCTGGTCAGCCTGGGCCGAGTACACGCGCCAGCAAGGTCGGTCGGTAACCGACTTTCCAGTGGCCGGTACGCCAGCCGGTCCCGGCGGTCCCGCGATCGCCGGCCAGTCGTCGTCGCACATCAACTATGCGCTCGGCGGCACGCAGGTGGTGCTGGGACCGGTCACCCTGCGCTACAACGTCAGTACCGGACGCTACGAAGATCAGGACATCTCGGAGTGGATGCACGTTCCGGCCCTGGCCTACGCCGTCAGCGGCAACTTCACCTTGCTGGGCGAGTTCGTCGACTGGCGACGCTATGCCCCCGGCGGGCAAACGTTGCTCGATCGCAGCGTCGACGTCACGCTGGCCGGGCATTTCTAGGGGGAATGGCCATGTCTCTCATCGTCACCATCAGCGCCAGCCCGGCGCAGGCCTCCCGCACGCAATTGCTGGCTGCCCACGTGGGCGCGCAGCTGGCCGCCCGAGGGCACGAGGTGCAGACCATCAACGTCCGCGACCTGCCGGCCGAGAGTCTGCTGTGGGGCCGCATCGACGCCCCTGATATTGCCCGCGCGCTGGATCAGATCGCCCGCGCTGACGGCGTGGTGATCGCCACCCCGATCTACAAGGCCTCTTACACCGGTGTGCTGAAGGCGTTCCTGGACCTGCTTCCGCAGTTTGGATTGCAGGGCAAGATCGTCCTGCCGCTGGCGACGGGCGGGACGCTGGCGCACGTCCTGTCGATCGACTACGCGTTACGCCCGGTGCTGGTGACCCTGGCTGCCCACCACGTCGTCTCCGGCCTGTTCATTCTGGACAAGTTGCTGGAACGGCACCCGGAGGGTGGACTGAAGGTCGATCCTGAAATCGCCGGCCGCTTCGATGCGATCGTCGGTGAGTTTGCGGCCAACCTGGAACGCCGGCACGCGCCACCACCGCCGCCGCTGACGTTGTCGGCCACGGCCGTCCCCGTGGCGAGCCTCCCCGCCGCGGTCGAGCGGGAGCTGGTGCCACCCGCGCCCCGCGCGTAACGGGTGCATTTACCGACGTGACGTATCTTGGTGACGTATCTTGGGCCGCGAGGGGCTCTTCAACGCGGGCACCACGTTCTTCTCAGCGGCAGCACGAGCGGGGACGCAGCGGGCCCGTCGCTCGATCGCCAGGGCTTGCAGCACGCGCTGGACGTAGATCTCGGTCTGGCCGTTCTTGGGGACGGTGCGCCCGACGATCGCGCCCGGGCCGGCGTTGTAGGCGGCGGCCGCCAGGCGCACGCTGTGAAAGGTGGCGAGGTGCGCAGCCAGATAACGGGCGGCGCCGTCCAGGCTCTCCTCTGGATCGAAGGGATCGCTGACGCCCAGCAAGCGCGCCG
The DNA here is from genome assembly GCA_034666225.1 of Myxococcales bacterium. Lineage (GTDB taxonomy): Bacteria > Myxococcota_A > Polyangia > Fen-1088 > Fen-1088 > DATKEU01. Next base: position 601 of record JAXDMH010000297.1, on the reverse strand, counting down.
TGGGTGGGATCAGTTGCAGAGGCCCCATCGCCCCGGCCCGAGAGATCCGGTGCGGCGTGCCGCCCGATTCGACCTGGACGATGGCGCCCAGCAGCCCGCAGGGCAAATGGTGGCGCAGCTCGGCGCGCGCCAGCAGCGGCGCCAGCGGTACGTCGTCGACGAACACGCAGTGCCGGCGGTGCCACGCGTACGCGACCAGCGCCGACACCTTGTACCGCAGGTAGAACGGCGACAGCGGGAACACCGAGCACCGTCCGAACACCGCGACGGAGACGTTGATCAGGCACAGCGGCACCATGAGGAGCAGCAAGAGCAACAACGCCCATCGCCACCAGCGCCGCAACGTCAGCCGCTCGCGCCATTCTCGCAACCGCAGCCGCCTGGACAGCTGAAGCTTCAGTTCCCGCCAGCGAATACATCAGGCGTAACCGAAAGCATCGCGGGCGACAAGCCCCCACCAGGCTACGGGCCGGTGGCGGAGGGCAGGGCGCTCGCACTCGGGACGAGCCTCATTGGTGAGGTATTGGACGAGGCACTAGTGCACCTCCCGCGAAATAGCGTCATGTTCGGCCGACGATCCGCGCCGGCCGCTTCGTTGCTC
>JAXDMH010000296.1:0-6507 GCA_034666225.1 Myxococcales bacterium | reverse complement strand
CAGGGCAACTCGAGGTAGTACGCCGCCCAGACCGCCGGAATGTTGCCGTGGTCGTACGCGACATCCAGCGCCGTGGCCCGCTCCAGCGGTCGCTTGAACTTGCCCTCGATCCCGGCGGCCAGCGCGTGCAACACGCCCATCTCCTCGGCGTAGCTGCCGATGCTCAGCGCCGCCCAGTAGTGTCCTTCGACGCGGTTCGGGTTGGCGCCGATGGCCCGCAGGGCGACGTCATAACCCTGCTTGCCCAGCCGCGAGCGCTCGGCGGCGGGCGCGCTCGGCTCGTCGCTGGCGGTGAACAGCACGCGCGCCGCCCGCCAAAGAACGTCATAGTCGGCGGGCGCCTCGGCCAAGACCGCGTCGGCCAGACGCCGCGCCGTGGCCAGCGCGGTCGGCTCGTCGCGACGGTCGTGCAGCGCATCCAGTTGCGCCAGCTTTTCAGCCAACGACGAAACGGCGGCAGGCGCAGCCGTCGCGTCCAAGGCCGATATCAACAGAACAAAGACCAGCAGCCACGCCGGTCGTTGACGCCGTTCACTTGGCGCAGCCGATGGGTTTCGAATCGATGGCGATCTCATCGATCCAAAGATCCTGTGGTTCGGTGGCGTTGTACATCCACCAACCAAACCACAACGACGTGAACTGGGGCATCACAAATCCCCCGTGTTTGGTGGCGCCGCTGGTCAGAGCCGGTCGGGCCACGTCGTCCTGCCAGACGTGAAACTGGTTGGCGTCGCCCTGAAACTGAAATTCCACACACAGCCATTTCTTTGAAGGGACGACCACCGTGTCGTGATCGGTCCAGTCCCCAGAGCCGCCCCCGTCGGTGCCCACGCCGAATTCTTTGAATTGCCCGCCGAAGCGTATCCGCGCGCCGTTCCCGGTGCCGCCACCCTCCGCGATGCTGAAGTGCCCGGAGGTGGTGATGTCGTCTTCAAACCAGACAAACATCCGCGCGTAAAGGTTGTTGCCGGCGATGGGGAAGGTCTTCTTCTCGGTGACGTAGACATGCCCGCCGCCGGAGGCCGTCTTCACGTGAAGGGCCTTCGTTCCCCGGGCGGCGTGCACCTCGTCCACGGTCGCCGTCCCGTCGCCGGTGCGGCTGGTGGTCCACACCGCGGCATCCAGCCCGTTTTCAAAACTTTCGCACAGCGCAAAGCCGGCATTGGCGCACAGCGAAGGACCGGCGAAACCGTATCCACCCATCCCCATCGGCGTTCCACCGACGCCGCCCATCCCGCCGTCGCTCGCCGGCGAACCGCCAGCGCCGCCCGCGCCGCCGTTGTCACCGCCGCTGCCCGCGCCGTCACCGCCGCTGCCGCTGCCGGACGAAGACCCGCCCGTGCCAGCCGTGACAGAGCCGCCCGAACCCGCGCCGGGCGGCCCCGCACCGCTGGTGTCACTTGATGCACAGCCTGCGCAAGCCAGGATCGAAACCAGAATGCCAGCGGCCCTGAACAACGGACATCGCATGGTGACCTCGCCTTGTGTTGCGGGCGAAAGACTTGCTCCGGAAGGGGGCGACCCTTTGACACGCCGACACGCCGCCGCTCCGCCGACCAGGAAAGAGGACCATCATACACTGGCTGCACCGGCTGATTGCCCATGAAAGTGTTGGCTTGTGGCCCTGCTGCCTTGCCGCGGCACCAACACTCCCTAATTTCGGAGGATGGGCCGTCATGAGAGCGATCATTCGCCAGTCGCCGTCGCCGCCGCCGCCGATTCGATCGCGTCCGCGCGCGTCGCCGGGCTCAAGTACGTGCGCGCCGAATCGCCCGGTGGCATCGAGCGCCACCGCGCCGGCACCGGCTTCACCTATTTTCGCGCCGAGCGGTCCGTTCGCGACCCAGAGACGCTGCAGCGAATTCGAGCGCTGGCCATTCCCCCCGCCTGGCAGAAAGTCTGGATCTGTCCTGATCCGAACGGCCACTTGCAAGCCACCGGCCGCGATGCCCGCGGGCGCAAGCAGTACCGGTATCACCCGCGCTGGCGCGCGCAGCGCGACGAGACCAAGTTCGGGCGCATGATCGCCTTTGGCAAGATACTGCCGCGGCTGCGGGCGCGTGTGGCCCATGACATGGCCGGCCACGGACTGTCGCGCGACAAGGTCCTGGCCACTGTGGTCAGTCTGCTGGAGCGAACACTGATCCGCGTCGGCAACGACGAGTACGCGCGCGACAATCATTCATTCGGATTGACGACGCTGGAAGACAGGCACGTGGTGGTTTCTGGTTCCGAGGTGCGCTTTCATTTCAGGGGCAAAAGCGGCAAGGAACACCAGGTGACCATCAGCGATCCGCACATTGCCCGCATCGTGAGGCGCTGTCGCGACATCCCCGGTTACGAACTGTTCCAATACGTCGACGACAGTGGCCAACGTCAGACCATCGACTCCGCCGACGTCAATCAGTACATTCACCAGATCGCCGGTGACGACTTCACCGCCAAGGACTTCCGTACCTGGGCGGGCACGGTGCTGGCCGCGCTGGCGCTGCAACAGTTCGAGGCCGTGGTTTCGCAGGCCCGGGCGAAGAAGAACATCGTGGCCGCCATCGAACAGGTGGCCGCGCGGCTGGGCAATACCAGCGCCGTCTGTCGCAAGTCCTATATTCATCCCGCCGTTCTTGATTGCTACCTGGACGGCGAGTTGACCGGCCCGACGCGGGGGCGCCGGACGAAGCGTCGGACGAAGCGTCAGACGAAGCGCCAGACGACGCGCCAGACGACGCGATCGAATGGCGCAAACGGCCACCACCATGGCCTGGGGCTTCCGGCTGACGAGGCGGTGGTGCTGGCCCTTCTCCAGCGGCGCCTGGCGGACGACCACCGCGGCAATCGTTTGCAGCGACAGCTGCGACGATCGATCCGCGTCTACCAGGCGCGAAGGCCTGTCGCGGCGGCGGCATCAAGGGGCGGCAATGGGCAGTGAGCTCGGTCAGCGAACCGCGCGGGGCCGCGCGGTCCAACCGGACGCTGGCTGACCCGGCTTAAGTTCGCGAGCCAATCGTTTTAGCCGTACTTTTTACCCCTTTGGGCCCAACGGTCGCGCTAGCATCAGCCCGGGTCGAAACGTGACGGCGAAAATGATCCACCTTCGATCGCTGGCCGCGGTCCTGCTGCTTTCCGGGGCGGCAGGCTGTTCGTCGTCGCCCGACACCTCGGGTGCCGGCGGCAACGGCGGCGACAACACCGGCAGCGGCGGCCGAGCCACCAAGGGCAGCGGAGGCGCCACGGGCATCGGCGGCGCCTCGTCCGGGTTCGACGCTTACTTTCCTTTCACCTTGAACGACGGCACGGGCGGGACCACCGCCGCCGGCACCGGCGGCACCCCCGCTCCGGTCGACGCCCGCCCCGTCGACGGCAACGCCCCCGAGAAACCAGCGCGCACGTGCCTGGCGGCTCTGGGCGACGCTCCTGGTGGTTACGATTGGAGCACCTGCTGCCCGAACGAGGCCGCCACCGCTCAGGATTGGTGCACCCACTACACGGCCTTCTGCAAATACAACTTTCCGCTCAGCAGCAACCTGTCCCCGGGCGCCGTCCCCCTCAAGGACATGGCCGACTGCCTGGCCCGATTTCCCCCGCTGACGCTGAAGTCGCGGGCCTGCCGCTCGAACTTCCTGTGCGAGGACAGCAGCCTGGGCCAGGCCACCGACAAGGCCTGCGACTTCCCGGATCTGAACCGCCGAAAGTGTGACGGCCTATGAGCCGAGCAGCCAAAGGTTTCCAGTCGGTCAAGCCGCCTGTACATGGATTTTTATTCTGGAATTCGCCCAGCGCGGTGATCGCTTTCGACGCGTGGTGACGACCACAATAGACGGAGGGTTTTTCTCATGAGCCACCGATTACCGCCGCCGCCGACCGGGTCCCGGTTCGCTGATCCGAGCCGGATCTCGCGCCGCCGCCTGATGGCCGGTGCTGGAGCAGGATTCGCCGCCGCGGCGCTGCCGTGGTCGCTGCGCCAGGCGCACGCCGTCGGCGCCCCGCCCTTGCGCTTCATCGCCTGGCCGATGTTCAACGGCGCCGAAGACCGCTTCTTCCTGCCCAGCGCTGGCAACCTGGCCGCCATGAGCACGGTGACCGCGCCGCTGGCCAAATGGCAGAAACAGATCACCTTCGTCACCGGCGTCAACATGTCCGGTTCGCAAAACCACTTCGCCGTGCGCAGCATGTACAGCGGCGCGACCATCGTCGATTACACCTCGCCCGATCCGACGGCCAAGTCGATCGATCAGTTGATCGGCGACAAGTGGATGGCCACCGCCCCGACGTCGATGCACTCGCTGCACCTGGGCGTCATTCCGGCGGACGCCTACAGCCTGTACCAGCTGAAAGGCCGGTCGACGCTGTTCTTCGCCCCCAAGCCCGTCGACTATGAAGCCAACCCGGTCACGGCGTACGACCGGACCTTCGGCTCGCCGTCGACGCCGACCATCGCCCGCCCGGATTTCTCGGCCGACGTCAACGCGCTGCTGGACAAGGAGATGGGCACGTTGAACACGCGCCTGCAGGCGTCGACGCTAGAGTTGGCCAAGCTGCAGCAGCACCAGGACGCCCTGCGCGGGCTGCGCACCAAACCGGCCGGGATGGTGACCCCGCCCAACATGATGGGCATGTCGACGCCGCTGCCGTCGGTGGAAAAGCTGCGCACCACCCTGCAGGGAAATCCCAAGGGCGCCTATCGCAACGAATTGTACTCGGACATGTTCGACGCCCAGGTGGACATCCTGGCGCGCGCGCTGGTGACGGGCCTGACCCGCGTCGGAACGATCCAGGCGGGCAGCGCCGACGGCGACCAGGTCGACCCGGTCGGTCCCGGCTACCCGCACCACGGAACGTCTCACGGGGATCAGACGATCTTCGCGAAGTGCCAGAACTGGTACATGACAAAACTGGCGCGCCTGCTGGCGGCGCTGGACGTTCCCGATCCGCTGGACCCAACAGGCAAGACCGTCCTTTACAACAGCGTCATCGTCGTCATGTCGGAATGCCTGCCGGTCACCCACGCCAGCACCAGCGTGCCGACCATGCTGATGGGCAATGGCGCCGGCCTGCTGAACGCCGGCCGTATGATCGCCGGCAACGGCGTCACCAACAAAGCCATCATGCAGACGGTGCTGGGGATGGCGGGCGTCGCGGCCAGCGAAGCCCCGCAGTTCGGCACCCAGATCATGTCGGAGCTGAAGGTATGAAAACCTTGCAACGAGTTCTGGCGGTGGCCCTGGCGCTGGCGGCGGCCGGCTGCACCGGCAGCATCGACAACAACGGGCCTGGTGGCGCAAAGCCCCCGCTGGGCGGTGGCGGAACCGGCAACCCACCCGGCAAGACCGATCCCACCAAGGTGGAAAGCTGTACGGACGGCGAGATCCCCGGACGCCGCCTGCTGCGCCGCCTGACCGGCCCCGAGTTCGAGGCCACCGTGCGCAACACCTTCAACCTGGCCGGCAACGGCCCGTGGGTGGGGCTGCTGCCGCCCGACCCGGCGGCGACCAACGGCTTTTCGAACAACGCCGAACGACTGACCGTCGGCACCGAATACGCCAGCGCCGCCCAGGACACCGCCAAGAGGGTGGCCGACCTGGTCGCCGACGAGGCCAAGCTGGACTCGTTGCTCCCCTGCGCCAGCAAGGGCGATCAGGCGTGCGCCAACACCTTCCTGGACACCTTCGGCCAGAAACTTTACCGGCGCCCGCTGACCACCGACGAGCGCGCGCAGTACGTCGGCCTTTACACCAAGATCGCGCCCCAGAACGACTTCAAGACGTGGGTGTACTGGACCACCGTGGCGATGCTGCAGTCGCCGAACGTCCTTTATCGCAGCGAGCTGGGCGAGATGAGCAGCGGCGGTCGCTATCAGCTGACGCCTTACGAAGTGGCCAGCGCGCTGGCGTTCACCTTTACAGGCGCGCCGCCCAGCGATCAGCTGATGCAGCTGGCGGCGACCAACAAGCTGTCGACGCCGGAGCAACTGGAAGCAGCGGCGCGCGGGTTGATGTTCAACGCCGACAACACGCCGCGGCCGGAGTTCATCAATCTGGTGCTGGGCTTTGCCGAACAGTGGCTGGGGCTGACGTCGCTGGACAACAAAGTCAAGGACACGACCGCGTTCCCCAACTTTGGGCAGAACGTGCAGACGTCGATGGCGGAAGAGACACGGCAGTTCATCGCCAACGTCATCTTCGGTTACCACGGCAAACCGGCTGACCTTTATCTGGCGCCGTTCACCTACGTGGATTCGACGCTGGCCAAGTACTATGGCTTTGGCAACGCGCCGGCCACCGGGTTCGTGCAAGCGCCGCGACCGGCGGGCTGGGGCCTTGGCCTTCTGGGCCAGGGCTCGCTGATGACAGTGAAAGCCGGCAGCCTGAGCACGTCGCCCACCAAGCGCGGCCACATGATCCGCACGCAGCTGCTGTGCTATCCGGTGCCGTCTCCGCCCGCTGTGGTACCGGAGCTGCCCGACCCGACGACGGCGAACACCACCCGCGAGCGTTATGAAAAGCTGCACGC
>JAXDMH010000295.1:0-3381 GCA_034666225.1 Myxococcales bacterium | reverse complement strand
GAATGGCGCTGGTGACCACCGTCTGCGTTACCTCGAGTAGCGCCACGCCTTCCCGGTTTTTCTCCGAATCCTGGTACTTGGCGGTGCCTTTTAGGGCCGCGCCCGCCCCAATTCCCAGCGCGGCCGTTCCCCCGCTCACGACCGTCCCGATACCGACAAGAATGCTCGCCGAAATATCGCGAACGGTCTTGGCGACGGTCAGCGCGGTTCCGTAGGAGGCGACGGCCGCCTCGATTTCCTCCGACGCCTTCCGGCTGACATCCCTCTGCTTTTTCTGGAAGGCCTCGTTATTCGTCTTGGTCTTGAGCTGCATCATCTGCAGCTCCCGAACCATCGCGTCGATGCCGTCCTTCTGGAAGACTGCCCTAACGGCCATGCCGTGCGCGGAGCTCAGGACAGCCGCGGCTGCCTCGGACCGGACCTTGTCCCAGTCAACGGTCAGCATGATTAGGTCCGGCATTTCCCAGCTCAGGGGATTGATGATGCTCACCTGCGACTCCCGCTGCTCCTTCGAGTAGTCGAGTTGGAGCTGGGAGCGATGATACGATCGAATGATGTGGCAGCAGGTATCCCAGTCAATGCAGAATTGACCCTGCGCCGTGTCGAACATCTTGTACGTCACCGCCGCCCCCAACCTTCAAGATGATCCCTAGTACGGCCCCGTCCGGTTTCCTCGATGGGTCGTCCGGCATTTCGCACACGACACGTTTCGGGATCAATTCCAGCTCCCCACATGGGAGCATTGTGTACGCGGCGTTGGGTTTTGACAAGACTCGGCCGCGCTGATTCAAGCTTCGGATGGAGCGCGCGCTTCGGCGGTCGCTAGCGCGTTGATCCCGATCGCCGTTTCGAACCCGCGGGGAAACTTCGCCTCGCCTGTGAAGGTGAGCGACGTCGGGTTTTCGCTGAAGCCCAGTCGTTTTTAGCCTCGGCACCGGCGCCGAGGAGGGGCTGCGAGTGTGCCCCTGCGACGATGGAGAGCGGCAATGGTGCACTATGTCGGACTGGACGTGTCGTTGAAGCAGACATCGATCTGTGTCGTGGACCAAGCGGGATCGATCGTGCGAGAGGGTGTGGTCGATTCTGATCCTGAGGCGATCGCTGCATTCGTGAGATCGAAGGCACCGGAAGCGGTACGGATCGGCCTTGAGACGGGACCAACGACCACGTGGCTGTGGACTGAACACTGGCCAATATCCGCGTCACCGTCGGATTGATGCGGCGCAGGAGATGGCGCGCCGGGATGCGACCTTCAAGGTTGAACAGATAGAACAGCTGGCTCTGATCGACCGTCTGCCGACCCATCATAACCGCCTCCGTCGCCGAAAACCTCAGGCAGACGGAATCACGATTCGCCGATGATCGCGAGCGACTTTTTCAACGGCATCGGTCAAAACCGGTAAACCGTGCGCCGGGAGACCGGCAAGGAGTAGGTGGTGCAAGTCCACTACGATGAAGGAGTAGCGATCCACATCGGCCCCGAGCCGTGCGCAGGCGCTCGCGAGGGCGTTGGCGAAGCGTCGGTAGGGGAGTGCATAGGCCAGCCATTGAGCCGCGAAAGGGTATCCCGGGTGCCGACACGGTGGATTACGTGGAAGGCAATACGGACGGGCGCGCCATCGCAAGCGCCCGAACGACCTGGCGTGGTCAGAGACCCTGGCATGTGCAGACGTTCCTTGCTCGGGAACCGGGAGGTCTCGCGTCCGACCGCTTGGCAAAAGCTGTCGGTCCGCATCGGGGAGGTGAGGAGCCGTAGCCGATGATGCACGGGCGCGAGAAGTCAGACCCCGCCATAGTAGCTGGGAAGCCGACGAACAAAGTGGCCTCGGCCACGGCGGAGCCGGCGGAGCCAAGGGCGGGGGCCGAGAGGAACGCGGGCCAGCAAAGCACGCACCGGACACAGGGACGGGAATGCGTGTCACATGGGCTGGATCGCGTACGGCAAGCCGCAAGGCAAAGGAAGAAGGAGAAGTTCACCGCGCTTCTGCACCACGTCGACGTCGATCTGCTACGGGAATCGTTCCTTGCGCTCAAACGCAAAGCCGCCCCCGGCGTGGATGGGCTGACATGGCAGGCCTATGCAGCAGACCTTGACCGAAACCTCACTGATCTGCACGCACGAGTCCACCGCGGAGCGTACCGGGCGCTGCCATCACGCCGGACGTACATTCCAAAGGCCGATGGGAAACAGCGCCCCTTGGCGGTGGCGGCGCTCGAGGACAAGATTGTTCAGAGAGCGACCGCGACCGTGCTGAACTGCATCTACGAGGAGGAATTCCTCGGGTTCAGTTACGGGTTCCGTCCTGAGCGCGGCCAGCACAATGCGCTGGACGCGCTGATCGTCGGAATCACCACCCAACGCGTGAACTTCATTCTCGACGCGGACGTTCGAGCCTTTTTCGACGAGGTCAGTCAGAGCTGGCTGATCCGCTTTGTCGAGCACAGGATCGGCGATCCACGCATCATCCGCCTGATTCGGAAGTGGTTGAAGGCGGGTGTCCTGGAGGATGGGATCGTCACGGTCAGCGAAAAGGGGACGGGGCAGGGCTCGGTAATCTCACCGTTGCTCTCCAACGTCTACCTGCATTACGTGTTCGATCTCTGGGCCGAACGCTGGCGAAGGCGCGAGGCCACGGGCGATATGGTCCTTATGCGCTATGCCGACGACATCGTCGTCGGGTTCGAGCACGAGGCCGATGCCCGCCGCTTCTGGGAACACATGCGTGTTCGGTTCGAGGAGTTCTCGCTGTCGCTCCATCCGGACAAGACCCGCCTGATCGAATTCGGCCGCTTTGCGGCGGATCGACGCGCTCGGCGCGGGCTCAGCAAGCCGGAGACCTTCAACGTCCTGGGCTTCACCTTCATCTGTGAGCGCACCAATCAGGGCAAGTTCTTCATCATGAGGAAAACCCGGCGCGATCGAATGCGGGCGAAACTCAAGGCCGTCAAGGAGGAATTGCGACGGCGCATGCACGAGCCAATCCCCAAGCAAGGGGCTTGGCTTCAGCAGGTCGTCAGGGGCTTCTTCGCCTATCACGCCGTCCCGACCAACGGGGAGGCGTTGAAAGCATTCCGGCACCACATCGAGCGCATCTGGCTGCGCACGCTACGGCGGCGCAGTCAGAAACATTGCATGACGTGGGACCGAATGCGGAAGCTGGCCGACGACTGGCTCCCGACCCCGCGGATCCTTCATCCTTGGCCAGACCAGCGCTTCGCCGTCAACAACTCAAGGTGGGAGCCGCGTGCGGGAATTCCGCTCGCGCGGATCTGTGCGGGGGGCGGTCAGCAATGACCGTCCCTACCGCGATTCAAAGTGAGCAAATGTCGTCCGCTATTCCTCGGAAAGCGGACCTTCGATCTGGCCGTAACGGTACCGGT
>JAXDMH010000294.1:0-3056 GCA_034666225.1 Myxococcales bacterium | reverse complement strand
CCGCGGAAGATCTCGGCGACCGGCAGCGACGCGGAAGATGACGATGACGATGACGGCGCCGGCACTGACGGCGCGGCGCCAGCCCGATGACCGGCGTGCGGCGGCTTTTTGGTCGTGGCCACGGTCGCCTTTAGATAACGTACCCGCCGGGCAAATGCCAACGACGCAGCCTGCCGTCAGGGGCAGCCGAGAAAACCTGTAAGGTTTGCGCTCCATTGTCCACACAAGGCCATGACGGAATCAGCGTCGGCCGGACGATCAGCTTTCTGCGTCGGCCTGGCCATCGTCGGCGCGGTCGCGCTGCTTGCTTGCGCTCCCAATGGCCGCCACCAAGCGCCTGACGGCGGCAGCGCAGGCGGGTACGCCGGCACCAGCGGCGGTTCGGGCGGCGTCAACGACGGCAGCGGCGGCGCCTCGGATGGCAACGCCGATTCAGGTGTGCCCTCCGGACGTCATCCCCTGGCCATCTCTGCTCAAGAAGCGGTGACGCGTGTGGCGAACGTCCTGTGGAAGGGAACGCCCGACGCCGACCTCACGAAGCGCGCGGACACCGGCGCCATCAACACCCGCGAGGACGTCAATCAGCTGGCGCTGGAGATGCTGAAAGACCCCCGGGCACGGGCGGGCGTCGGTGCGTTCTACCGCTGGTGGCTGTGGCTGGATGCCGTCGCCGCTCAGTCGACGTCGGCCGGGATCATGGGCGACGTCCGCCCGGATCCGACCCGGTTTCCCGAATGGACGCCGGCCATAAGCCAGAACGCCGCCAACGAGACGGAGACCTTCGCCGTCGGGGCAACGCTGGACATGGACGGTGGGTTCCGGACCTTGATGACGGCACCATTTTCGTACCTCAACCAGCGGCTGGCCACGCTTTACGGCATCACCGGCATCATCGGGGACGAGCTGCGGAAGATCGCCCTTGATCCGGCGCAGCGAGGCGGCCTTCTGACCCAGCCTTCCCTGCTGTCGATGGACAATGTTCTCAGCACGACCGACCCGCCCCGCCGCGGCAGGCTGATTCAGGATCGGTTCTTCTGCCAACCCGTACCGCCAATCACCCCGGCTCCTCCCCTTCCGCTGGTCGCACCCAACTCATCGGGCCGGCAGAGGTTCGAGATGGCCACCGCCGGCAACCCCTGCCACTTCTGCCATTACGAGCATCAGCTGAACCCGCTGGGGATCCCGTTCGAGGGCTTCGATCAGATCGGACGCCAACGCACGGTGGACGACACCGGCCATCTAGTCGACGTCCGCGGGTTGAAGCTGCGCGATGCCTCGGGGACAGACGTCTCCTTCGACGGACCGGCGCAGCTGGCCACGCTGCTGACCAACCACCCCGACGTCCAGCGATGCATGGGCAAGCAGTGGCTGACCTTTGCCCTCGGGCGCGCGCTGACCACCGACGAGGCCAGCGCGCTGGACGACATTCACGCCGCGTTCAAGGCGTCGGGCCTGGACCTGCGCGTCTTGATCGCCGCCGTCGTCTCGTCAGAGTTGTTCCTGCTGCCACCGGGTGCCCACCTGGACGCCGGCGTCAGCGACGGGGCGGGAGGCAAAGACGCCGGCAGTGGCGGCAGCTGCGCAAGCACGGGCGGCACCGGCGGCGGCGGAGGCACCACCACCGGCCCGCTTCCCGAAGGTTGCGTGCAGGCGAATTCCATCTTCAGCAACATAAGGACCGGCTGCCAGCTCTGTCACCGTCCCGGCATCCCCGGCAACAGCACCGGCGGATTCGACATGGTGACGCCCGGCTGGGAGCGACGGTTGGTCGGCGCCGGCCCACCTGACTGCGCACCGTACAGCAACCTGTGCAAGGGCCAGGGCCGCGTCTATCTGAACAAGACCCAGCCGGCGACCGGTCTGTTTCTGGACAAGCTGAAAGCAAACCCGACGTGCGGCGACCAGATGCCACGGCAATTGCCGCCGCTCACAGACAGCGACCTCGCCTGCATTCAAAAATGGGCCAACAACGTCGTCGCCGGCGGCCCCGGTCACTAGACGATGGTGAACAGCGTGACGTCCGGCGACGCGTAGGCGCGAATCGGCAGCTCGACGTTGCCCAACCCACGCGAAACGAACAGCTTCATCCCTTCCACGTCGTGCAATCCCGACGGCCAGCGCCGGCCCATGGGCCCGTGCACCACCACCGGTCCCGACGGCAGCGCCACCTGGCCGCCGTGCGTGTGGCCGCACAACATCAGCTGCGCCCCCCGACCGACGACGTGCGACAGCGCCTCGGGCGCGTGGGCCACGGCGATGCGCACGGCCGCGTCGCCGGCCTCCGCGAACGCCCGGGCTGCGTCCGGTTGGCCGGTCCAGGGCTCGTCGATGCCGATCAGCGCAACGTCATCATGGGGCGCCGGAAGGCGGATCGCGCCGTTGACCACCACCGATACGCCGCCCTCTTTCAGCGCCGCTTCGACGAGAGCGTGGTCCGTCCACAGGTCGTGGTTGCCCAGCACGCCGATCTTCGTTGGTGCCGTCACCCGCGCCACCAGCGCGCGCAGACGCGCGGCCATCGCCGCCGTCGCTTCCAGAGAAACGTAATCGCCGCCCAGCACCAGCACGTCCGCCCCGAACGCCTCCAGCTGCGCGAACGCTGCATCCAAAAGGCGCGGCGGCGTCAGCGGCCCGATGTGCAGATCGGAAGCAAAGGCCACCTTCAACGCCGGGCGCCCGACACCCCTGCCAAAATCAAGCGTGTGTCGGAGGGCGGACACGCGCGTCGCCGTCGGCAAGCGATCCAAGACCCGCGCCGGCCACGCCCGCGCATAGACCACGCTCTGAACGGCCTCCATCACCCCGCGCGCCATCGAGAATCTCGTGCCGCGCCCTCCGCTGCGGAACCTCACTCCATGTCTGCCATGACGATGGGCGGGTGATGCATCAACGTGATCTCGGGCGACGGCCCCACAAAGCTGCGGGCCATCGCTATCGCCTCGGTCAACGATTCGGCGCGGTCCCAGCCCAGCATCGCCGGCACGTGCGCGTTCTGGGCGCCGGCCACGATCACCTTGCCAATGTGCTGGCGGCCGTTCTCGCCCCAGTACCACATG
>JAXDMH010000293.1:0-7440 GCA_034666225.1 Myxococcales bacterium | reverse complement strand
CCGCGTCATGGTGACGTTTCTGACCGTGTTGCACGTGGTCGTCTGCCTGTTTTTGATCTTGGTCGTGCTGCTGCAAGCCGGTAAGGGCGGCGGCATGGGGATCGCGTTCGGTGGCGGCGGCAGCCAGACCGTTTTTGGTTCGTCGGGCGCCGGCAATTTCCTCACCCGGCTGACGTCAATCACCGCGGTCGTCTTCCTGGTCACGTCGCTGGGCCTGGCCCACTACGCCAGCCAGCAAGACTCGCGTCGCTTGCAGCAACTGGCCGAGCGCAAGAACGTCGAGAAAAAGGCGGAAGACGAGCGCGCGGCCAAGCTGAAGGCGGACCTGGACAAGGCGCGGGCCACGATCGAACAGACCACGGGAGCGGGCGGAGCAGCGGCGAGCGCGCCGGCAGCGCCGTCCACCAGCGGAGCGCCTGCGGCACCGACAGCGCCTGCGGCACCGACGACGTTGACCCTGCCCGCGAAGCCGGCAGCGACGCCGGCCGCGACGCCGGCCGCGATGCCCGCCCCATCCAAACCGCAAAAGCCGGCAGCCGCTCCCGCGGCGGCAGCAAGCGACGGAAAGACGCCCGCCGAAACGCCTCCTGCGCCGGTGCGTCGCCGAGCCAAGCCAAAGGCCGCCGTTCCCGCCGAGGGTGCGTCAGAGACGACCAAGCCGGCAGCCCCTGCGGAAGCACCGGCTGCGCCGGCGCCTCCGGCGCAGTAAGATAGCGGCTCGCCTCCGCTGCGGGAACGAGGACGACGGAGTTTGAGCGTGGTTCCTTTCACGAAAGTTCAGGGTCTGGGCAACGACTTCTTGGTCGTCGATCTGCGTTCGCCGACCGCCGCCGCCCAGGCCCAGCGGGCCCCCGCCGTCACTGATCCCGAGACGGTGCGGGCGCTGTGCGATCGCCATTTCGGCATCGGCGCGGACGGGGTTCTGGCCATCCTGCCGGGCGTTTCGGGTGACGCCCGCATGCGCGTGCTGAACGCCGACGGCAGCGAAGCCGAGATGTGCGGCAACGGAATTCGCTGCGTGGCCAAGTTTCTGTATGAAAACGACCCGTCGATGCGCCGCCCGGTCCTGAACATCGACACTGGCGCTGGGTTGCTGGCATGCGCGGTGCAAACTTCGGACGGCACCGTGCGCAGCGTGGCGGTCGAGATGGGTCGACCGCGCCTGACCCGTGAGGAAATTCCCCTGTCACCGGGCGGCAACGGTCGGGCGGTGCGACAGCCGATCACGGCGGCGGGACGGACGTTCGCCTTCACCGCTGTCTCGATGGGAAACCCGCACGCGGTGATCTTCATCGACGACGCCCAGGAAGACCTGCGGGCGCTGGCCGAAAAATTCGGCCCGGTTCTGGAAGTGGCTCCGACCTTCCCGCGCCGCACCAACGTCGAGTTCGCGCGCGTGCGCGGCGGCGAGATCGATCTGGTGGTCTGGGAGCGAGGCTGCGGCATCACCCTGGCCTGCGGCACCGGCGCCTGCGCCACGGTGGTGGCCGCCGCCATCGAGGAACGCCTGCCGGCGGGCGCGGAGATCCCCGTTCACCTGCCGGGCGGGACGCTGCAGATCACCGCCGCCGCCGACGAGAGCGGCGTGACCATGCGCGGTCCGGCCGTGACGTTGTTTCGGGCCGAGATCGACCCGGCGACGGTCGTGGCCAATCAAGCCCGCTGACGACTAGAAGAGGCTCCCCTGCCCTACCCCGCCCGGCCGCGACGGCGGCGGGATGTCGAGGTGCTCGTAGGCGCGGCGGGTGACCTGCCGGCCGCGCGGAGTGCGAACCAGAAACCCCTCCTGGATCAGGTAGGGTTCGTAGACGAACTCCAGCGTGTCGCGATCTTCTGCCAGCGACGCCGCCAGCGATTCGATCCCGACGGGACCGCCGTCGAACCGTTTGATGATCGTCGACAGGACGCGCCGGTCGCCGGCGTCCAGGCCCAGCGCGTCCACCTCCAGGCGTTCCAGCGCGTACGAAGCGGCGTCGCGGGTGACCCGGCCGTCGCCGCGGACCTCGGCAAAGTCGCGCACCCGGCGCAGCAGGCGGTTGGCGATGCGGGGAGTGCCGCGCGACCGCTGGCCAATCTCGTCGGCGCCGGCGTCTTCGATGGGGATGCCCAGCAGCTTGGCCGAACGGCGGACGATCGTGCTCAGTTCGGCGGGCGCGTAAAAGGTGAATTGCTCGACGATGCCGAATCGGGACAGCAGCGGCGAGGTGAGCTGCCCGGTGCGGGTGGTGGCGCCCACCAGCGTGAAGCGTTCCACCGGCAGGGGAATGGCGCGGGCGCCGGCGCCGACGCCGGTGACCAGCTCGATGCGAAAGTCCTCCATGGCCGGGTACAGACTCTCCTCGACGACGGGGAGCAGGCGGTGAATCTCGTCGATGAAGAGAATGTCGCCTTTGTTCAGCGAGGTGAGGATGCCAGCCAGATCGCCTTTGCGCTCCAGCGCCGGGCCCGACGTCACGCGCACCTCGGTCCCCATCTCGTGGCCGAGGAGATAGGCCAGCGTCGTCTTGCCGAGGCCGGGCGGCCCGGACAGCAGCACGTGATCCAGCGCGTCGCCCCGTTGGCGCGCCGCCTGGACGTAGACCATCAGGTTGTCGGCGATCTTTCGTTGCCCGACGAACTCGGCGAAGCTGCGCGGCCGCAGCGCTGCGTCCTCGTCGCGATCGCCGGCGGCCGCGGTGACGTCGGCCGACAGGATGCGCGCGTCGGGCGAGCGGCCAGACGCAGGGGGCGCGGCGGAATTGGAGGGAGACGCGTCGTTGCTGCCGTCGTCGTGTGGTTTGCGGGGCACGATGCTGGTCACCTCTTCTGCAGCGCGGACAGCGCCTGCTTGACCAGATCACCGATGGGACGGGTCTCGTCCATGACGTCCAGAAGCGGCAGGATCTCGGCCGGTCGATAGCCCAGCGCCACCAGCGCTCCGTGCACGTCGCCCAGTTTTCCGGTAGGCAGCGACGGCGAAGGGGCAGCGACGCCCGCCCCGCCCGCTCCCTGTCCGATGGGCAGCGCGCCGATCTTGTCCCGTAGTTCCAGCGACAGGCGCTCGGCGATCTTGCGGCCCACGCCCTTGATCTGCGTGAGGCGATTGACATCGCCCTTGGTGATGGCCCGCACCAGCTCGGCCGGCGGCAGCCCAGCCAGGATGGCCAGGGCCACCCGCGGCCCCACCCCCTGCACCGACAGCAGCGTCTCGAACAGGGCGCGCTCGCCGGCGTCGACGAACCCGTACAGGCGCAGCGGTTCGTCTTTGACGAAGTGCGAGTGGACGTGAACGAACACCTCGCTGCCCACGGGCGGCAGCGAGCCCACGGTGGCGCCGCTGATCAGCACCTGATAGCCGATGCCGGCCACCTCGACGACGATCGCTTCCAGATCGTGTTCGGCCAGACGGCCGCGCAGCGAGGCGATCATGGCACCGTCCGTCGCCGCGTGAACAGGGGATCGATCCCGCGGCGGGCATGGCAGATGGCGATGGCAAGGGCGTCGGCGGCGTCCGCCTCGGGGACCTTGCGCATCGACAGCAGGGCCCGCACCAGATAGGCGACCTGATCCTTGCTGGCCCGGCCGTGGCCGACGACGGTCTGCTTCACCGTCGCGGGCGGATAGCCGGTCACGGTCAGGCCGTGCTCCATGCTGACGAAGATGGCCACGCCGCGCGCTTCGCCGAGGGCCAGGGTCGACTGGACGTTCTTGCTGAAGAACGCCTCTTCCATGGCCACGGCGTGCGGCTTCAGATCGCCGAGCAGCTCGCGCAACGTGCGCCCGATCTCGGCCAGGCGGCTGGCGCGATCGTCGCGCGCCGGCGCCGAGATGACGCCGCACTCGACGTACGTCACCTTGGCGGGGCCGTGGCGTTCGATCATTCCATAACCGAGCCGCAACGTGCCCGGGTCGATTCCCAGGATGCGCAAGGACGACAGGGGCGGCGCCCACGGCGTCCGAGCGCGATCAGCCGACACTCTCCAGAACCGATTCGTCCACGTCCATGTTCGAGTAGACGTTCTGCACGTCGTCGTTGTCTTCCAGCGCGTTGACCAGCTTGACGGCGTTCTCGGCGTCCTTGCCCTGCGGGCGCACCACGTTCTGGGGAACCATGGTCACCTCGGCGGACAGCGGCTCGGGCAGGCCGGCCGTCTTCATGCCTTCGCGAATTCGCTCGAACTCCTTGGGCTCGGTGACCACCAGCAGCGATTCGCCCTCGGTGCGGATGTCGTCCGCACCCAGCTCGATCGCCTGGTCGGTGAGGCGGTTCTCGTCGACGACCGCCTTCTCGTAGACGATGATCCCCTGCTTCTTGAACATCCAGGCCACTGAACCCACGGCGCCCAGGTTGCCGTGGTGCCGGGTGATCACCTGGCGAACTTCGCCGGCGGTGCGGTTGCGGTTGTCGGTCATGATCTCGACCAGCAGCGCGGTGCCGCCCGGACCGTAGACCTCGTAGTTGAATTCTTCGTAGGTGATCCCTTCCAGGTCACCCGTGCCCTTCTTGATCGAGCGATCGATGGTGTCGTTGGGCATGTTGACGGAACGGGCCTTGTCGACCGCCGAACGCAGCCGCGGGTTGCCGCTGATGTCACCGCCGCCCAGGCGAGCCGAGACCGTGATCTCCTTGATCATCTTGGTCCACACCTTCGACTTCTTGGAGTCGGAGGCCTCTTTCTTGTGCTTGATCTTGGACCATCGGTTATGGCCGGACATGCCCCCTCTCCTACCACATTGCCGCGATCGCCGGGAGGGGCCCGCGCGCGTTTGCGGGGCACTACCAGCCCGGCGTGGCCGCCAAAGGAGTACGGTTCCAGCTGGCCGGGCGGTCGCAGGCTTCATCGGCGGCGCGCCGCACGGAGCGACCCGACCAGGCGGTGGCCGACACGTCGACCCACCCGCCATAGCTGGAGATGACCGGCGCGTCCGGTCCACCGGCGGCGCGCAGGTGCACCGCCTCGCCGCTGTTGGAGAGACCGTCGCTGCCGATGCGGGTGTCCAGGCGCACCAGCACCGCCGTCGCGCGCGGCTGGACGTCGACGGGGCTGAAGGGATCGTACCCGGCGCCGACGACCACGGCGTAGCCGCCGGCGGCCAGCTCGACCGCGGGCAGGACGTCACCGCCGCGGCTGTCTTCCAGGCGCAGGCCTTCCAGGCTGACCGTGGCATCGCCGATGTTGCGCAGCTCGACGAACTCCTGGACGGGTTCCTTGCCGGCGGGGTTGGCCAGGACCTCGGTGATCACCACGGGCGGGGCCGCGGGCGGCGTGTGCAGGGCGATGGCCTCCGTCGCGGCCCCGTTGCCGGCGCGATCGGTGGCGCGAATGATGATGTCGCCGTCGGCATCGGCGACCAGATCGCGCGCCGGGATGGCCAGGTCCAGACTGCCGGTGCCGGCGCCCACCGGAATCGTGGTGGTGACGCCGGCGACGTTGACCAGGGCTTCCACCGTCACCGGCTCGTCGGTGGTCAGGGTGACGCCCAGGCAACCGGCCTCAAGGGTGGTCATCACGTTGGTCAGCTGGGGCGGCGACTGGTCGGGCGCGGCGGCGGTGTCGAACTGACCGACCGGGCCCGCCGCCACCATCGAACCGTCGTCGCGGGCCAGCGGCGCCTCCAGCGTCACGCGGCAGGTCGTCCCCGGCGGCAAGCTCCCGGCGATCCCGACCCGGTAACAGCTGCCGCCGCCGTCACAGGGCATCGGTTCGGCGGCGCCGCGCGAGCGAATGGTGCCGGCATCGGACGCGCAGACGCTGAGTCCCCCGTCAGGCACCGTCACCGGCGCGCCGAAACGAATCACCAGGCCCGCCAGGTTCGGCGGCACCCCACCCGCCCCCGGCGGCGGATCCACCAGCCCGGCGCCCGTCGGTCCCAGGTCCGCCCCAGCAGAGTCGCCGCGCGTCCGCTCGTCCGTCAGATCCGTGTCCGGGGCGCACCCGACGGCTGCCACCAGCGCCGTCCCGGCTCCGGCGACGATCACCAAGAAGGACTTCGTCCAGAGCCATCGGGTCCGCATGGAGATGTCTCGGACGACGCAACAAAATGTTGCGCTCCGCGCGACAACCGATTTCGGGTAGAAACAGCGGCGAATGACTGCAAACCCTGCTGCGCTTCGGCCGGTTGATCTGGTGCTGGCGTCGGCGTCGCCGCGGCGGCGCGAGCTGCTGGAACGGATGGGCCTCCGGTTGCTGGTGCTGCCGGCCGACGTGGACGAGACGCCGCTGCCGGGTGAGAACCCGGCCGATCACGTGCGCCGCCTGGCCGCCGCGAAAGGCGACGCTGTGTGGGCGCGGCTGACCCCGGCCGAGCGCGAACAGGCGGCGGTGCTGGCGGCCGACACCATCGTCGTCGTCGATGCGGACATTCTGGGCAAGCCGCGCGACGAGGGCGATGCGCGGGCGATGCTGGATCGTCTGGCCGGGCGACGGCACACCGTCCTCACGGCGTATCAGATCAGGCGCGCTCCCGACCGGCTGGTGGCGCGGGCTGTGTCGACCGCGGTTTCGTTTCGGTTGCTGCAGCCGGCTGAGATCGACGCCTATCTGGCGTCGGGCGAATGGGCGGGCAAGGCGGGCGGGTATGCGGTGCAGGGGATCGCGGCGGCGTTCGTCAGCGAGCTGCGCGGTTCGCACACCAACGTCATCGGCCTGCCGGTGGCCGAGGTCATCGCCGATCTTCTGGCGGTGGAAGCTTTGCCCGGTTATCCACCGCCGGCGTTCGGCGGCCCGCCATGACGTTGACGGCGGCGCGCGCCGAAGCGATCGCCGCCGGGCTGGCGGGCGTGCGCCAGCGCATGGCCGAGGCGGCGCGGGCCGCGGGACGAGCGCCGGACTCCGTGCGGTTGGTGGCGGTCAGCAAGAAGATGCCCGTCGCCGACATCGAGGCGGCGCTGGCGGCCGGCCAGACGGACTTTGGCGAGAACTATGCGCAAGAGCTGCGCGACAAACAGGCCGCCTTCCCCGCGAAGGTGATCGAGTCACCGTCGGCGTCGGCGCCGGCGCCGACACCGTCGCCCGCGTCGTCACCCGCCTGGCACTTCATCGGCCCCTTGCAGAGCAACAAGGTCAAGTACGTCGCCGGCCAGGTGGCGCTGATCCACTCCATCGATTCGACGGCCTTGCTGGACGAGATCGATCGGCGCGGTCAGGACACGGCGGTCCTGATTCAGGTCAACCTGGCCGGCGAGGCGCAGAAGCGGGGCGTGACCGCGGCCCAGCTGCCGGCGCTGCTGGATCACTTCGCCACGCTGTCGCACGCCCGCTGCGGCGGGTTGATGCTGATCCCGCCGCTGACCGCCACGGCCGCCGCCAATCGCCCGCTGTTCGCGGCGCTGCGCGCGTTGCGTGACCACCACGCCGCCACCACCCGCCCGCGCGTCGAGCTGGCCGAGCTGTCCATGGGCATGAGCCACGACTTTGACGTCGCCATCGCCGAAGGGGCCACCATCGTGCGCGTGGGGAC
>JAXDMH010000292.1:0-5818 GCA_034666225.1 Myxococcales bacterium | reverse complement strand
AAGGCCTTTGTTGACGGGGTCACCGCCGCCGCAACGGGAGCCATCGCGGGCGCGGCCTTCGTCCTGGGACGACGGGCGTTGATCGATCTGACAACGGTCGTCATCGCCCTTGTCACCTGGCTGGTTCTCCTGCGTTTGAAGAAGGCGCCCGAACCCGTGGTCATCCTGCTGGCCGGCGTCGCCGGATTGATTCTGCACCGGTCATGAGCGCGCTCGGTCCCACGCTGGAACTGGGCGATCTGTCGGCGGTCCGTGCTGGCGCCCGCGTCCTCGACCGTGTGTCCCTGACCGTGGCAGCCGGCGAGATCGTCGCTGTCATCGGTCCGAACGGCGCCGGCAAGACCACGCTTCTCGAGGCAATCATCGGTGTCATCCCGCTGGTCGCGGGACAGGTCTCGGTCGGCGGCCGGCGGCTGCACGGCCTGGGCGATCGGGCGCGCTGGTTCGATTACCTTTCTGGTGAAGCCGAGCCACCGTCGGAGGTCCGGGTGGGCGATCTGCTCGCCCCGGAATTCGTCCGCGAGCGAATCGATCCAATTTCGCTCCGTTCGCTCAAGGCTCGGCTCGGCCTCGATCCACTGACCCGCGTGCGCACAGGCGCCCTGTCGCGCGGCGAGCGGCGCCGTGTCCTGCTGTTTCAGGCGCTGGCTTCGGGAAAGCCGTTCATTCTCCTCGACGAGCCAACGGGCGTCTTCGATCCCCTCCAGCTTCTTGACGTCACCGCGCTCCTGCGCGAGACCGCCAGCCGCGGCTCCGGGTTGCTGATCACCGTTCACCAGATGTCGGACGCCGAGGCGATCGCCGATCGAATCGCCTTGCTCGACCGCGGTCGGATCATCGCGGCCGGCACCCTGGCCGAGTTGAGGGAGCGCGCCGCCGTCAGCACCACCGCTTCCTTGCAAGAGATTTTCCTCGCGCTGCTCAGCAAACCAAATCACGCCAACGCGGAGTCTCATGCTCCGTCGTGATCTTGTCGTCGTTCTGGGCGCCTGGATCACCTGGATCGCGGCGGCGGCGGCAGCTCTGCTGATCGGGCACGGCTTTGTCCTGGCTGTTGACCTCTATTCGGCCGCGTCTCGTTCAGTCGAGGCTCACACGTTGTTGGCGGGCGAGTTCGATCCACTCCTTGGCATCGTGCGCCCCACGCTGGGAGGCCTCACCCTGGCGCTCTCTCTGTTCGGTCCCATCATCGGCGCGCGGGCCCTGGCCATGGAAAAGGAACGGCGCACCTTTCACACGGCCCTGCTCCGGACCGGCTCCGCGTGGCGTCTGGTCGGCAGGAAATGGCTCGCGGCCCTGACGGCGGTCTCATTGCCCGTAAGCGCCGCAGCGATCCTCGTTGGGTTGTGGCGAATCGTCGGCGGCCACGTCGTCATGGGCGAAACGGCGATTGCGCTGGGCAGCCACCTTTTATACGCGGCCCTTTTCACCAGCGTGGGCGTGGCGGCGGCAGCCTTCGCGCGCGGTGTCTCTCAGGCCACGACGGCGGCCCTGCTTGCGGTGGCCATCACCTGGGCCATCGATGCCTCGGATGGGTTCTCGGCGCTGGCCTGGCTGGTTGGCGCCGCCACCTGGTCGCCGACGACGTATCTCAGTTCTTTCGAACAAGGCACGTTGTCACTGGGATCAATCGGGTGGTTCCTGGGTATGACCGCCGGCGCCCTGGCCATTGCCTGGGCGGGCTGTCGCTTTGATCTTCACGGGGTCCGCCGGCTGGGCGCGACGGTCGGCGCCATCGCCATTCTGGTTGCGACGGCATCGATCCTGCGACGATTGCCCGGCGCCTGGGACGTCACCGAAGCACGTCGGCGCTCGTTGCCCCCAGCCGTGGTGCATGAGCTGCGCGCAATCGAAGGGCCCATACAGGTCGTCGTCAACCTTGATCGCGAGGATAGTCGGCGGCGGTTGATCGAGAGCGACGCCATCGCCAAGCTGCGGCTGGCCCGCCCGGATATCGACGTCCGTTTTCCACCGGACGAACTGGGCACGCCCAGCGCGCCCGCAGAAGACCAGCGCGACGATCAGTATGGTCGCCTGACCATGCGGGTGGGGGCGCGTTCGGCCGTCACGACCTCGAACAGTCGGCGCGAAATCGTCGGCGCGCTGCTGGGATTGACCGGACACCCATCGCCCGACTGGTCGCAAGCGCAGTATCCCGGTTATCCGTTGGTGATCGCGGGCGGCAAACGAACGCTGATCCTGGCGGCCAGCTACGTCGGCGTGCCGCTGCTGTTCCTGGTCGCCGGCCTGGCGATGACCCGCAACACCCCGAGGAGGAGAACGACATGATGAATCCTTTGCCGGATCGCAAGCTCACCAGAGCTGACGGGCGGTGCAATGCGCGCGCCGTTGTCAGCGGGATGATCGCGCTGGTCGCGGCGACCGCTCCACAGATGGGCAACGCGCAGTCGCCTTCGCCGGTCACCTTCGACGCCGAAAAGGTGGGAGAGCCGTCGCACGCCTTCGAGGGGTTGATTGGTGACTGGTACGTCGGTGAGGCCGACGGCAAGCGTGGTCTGATGGTCGATGGCACCCGCTGGCGACAGGGAACGCCGTCCGCCAACCTGGCCGATCAAGCCAAGCGCCTTTACGCGGATCGCTACGCCGAGTTTCTCGACGGCGTGCGCGCGTTCGCTTTCTTTCCACTGGCGGTGTGGACCGGCGAGTGCGCCGGTGATCGAAAGGTGTCCGTGCGATTTTATCCCATCGCCGGCCGCATCGACCAGGGAGCGGGCATCGCCTTCGACGTCGGCCAGGACGGCAGTTACTGGGGCGTCCGGGCCAACGCCCTGGAGGACAACATGCTGTTCTTCAAGGTTGTCAAAGGCCGACGGTCGGTCCTGCAAACCATCCGCGGCGTCGAGACCACCACCCGGACCTGGCACACGCTGGACGTGAGCATCAAAGGCACCGAATTCGCCGCCGCCCTGGACGGCAAGGAACGATTCAAGCGCAAGCTGGACCGCTCGCCGGCGGGCCGCTGTGGCCTTTGGTCCAAGGCTGATTCGAAGGTGCTCTTCGACGATTTCACTGTGTCACGGTAGGCGAATCGTCTGCCACCCACCCAACCGAAAGGAAACCCATGTCCATCAACAGACGCGACATTCTGACCGGGATCGCCGTCGGCACGCCAGCGATCCTTCTGGCCGCCAACAACAAGAACGCCTTCGCCGAGACCGCCGCGGCCGGCGCCGGGGGAGGATCGGCCTTTGCCGGAAAACACGCCGTGGCGCCATTGCCCTTCGACCCGAAGAAGCTCAGCGGCATCTCGGAGAAGATGATCGTCTCGCACCACGACAACAACTATGCGGGTGCGGTGAAGAACCTGAACAAAGTGGAAGAGCAACTGGCCAGCGTCACCAAGGACACGCCTCCCTTCGTCGTCACCGGCCTCAAGGAACGGGAGTTGACATTCACCAACTCGGCGATCCTTCACCAGCACTATTTCGCCAACCTGGGCGGCAACGGCAAAGCCAGCGGCGCCATCGAGAAACAACTGGCGGCCAGTTACGGCAGCTTGGCGCGATGGGAAGAGAACTTCCGTGCCGTGGGAAACAGCCTTGGTGGGGGAAGCGGCTGGGCGATCCTGGATTTCAACTTTCAAACCGGCGATGTGCGCACCTACTGGTCCGGCGGCCACACGCAGTCCCCGGCCTTCGCTGCGCCGTTGCTGATCATGGACATGTACGAGCACGCCTACGCCATCGACTACGGATCGGCCGCCGGAAAGTACATCGACGCCTTCTTCAAGAACATCAACTGGGACGAGGTCAACCACCGTCTGGAGCGCGCCGAGAAGGCCGGCGCCGCCCTGCACGGCTGAGTTTGATTGCCACAATCGGGAGACTGCATATGAGATCAATCTGTATCTCTCTGGGACTCGTTCTGGGAAACCTCGACCAGAAGCTCTGATCGTCGTGACGCGCGCGCGCGCGGGCCTGCGCCGCTGCGCGCGCGTCCGGGCTCAAGATGCGGACCGTGACATGACCTCGAAGGCCCAGGCGAGACCGGCGCGGGCTTCCCATGCCACTTGCGTACTGGCTCGATCGCCGAGATGCGAGAGACGAAGCGCGGCGTCGACTGAAAGAGACCCGGACAGGCGAGCGATGGCGCCGGCCAAGCCGGACACTTCCGTGGCACCGCTGGTCTCGCGCTCGACGAAGCCTTCGACCACCGGGCGCAGTGTCCACCGGCTTGGACCTTCCACGATGGCACCAGCGAAGATCGCGAAGTGATCGTCTCTGGTCAGGCTCACCGCCTTGTCCAGGAAACTCGCAGGCGGGACTGGATCGTTCTCGGCTCGGGACACAGACGGGTTGATGGTCGCTATGAATACGGCAACGAACCACGCGAGTGCATGGCTGTGTAGTCCATCATTGTCCCTCGAAGCGACAATCATCCGAATGTTCTGCGTACGTCAGTCAGAGCGCCCCCTCCAAGCCGCGTGGGGATGCGAGGTGACGTTGACGTGCAGCAGGTGCCGCCGGTCGAAAGCGAGCACGAAAAACACGTACAGCACATTGAACGTGACGGTCGGCACGACCAAGAAGTCGATGGCGATCGTGAGGGGTCTCGCTGACCACAGATTGCTTTTGCCCTATTGACTGGGCAGGGCCGCTCGGACAGGTTGGAGCGATGTTGGGGTCCGCGAGAGCATACCGTGATTCGTGGGTCTGGGCGGTCTTGGTGGTCACCGGGTTGGGTGGGTGCCAGGGCGGTCCGTTGTCTACCGTTGGCGGCACAGGGGGCGGCGTTGGCTCCGGAGGGCGGGCCGAGGATGGCGTCGGCTCCGGGGGAAGCGTCGGCTCCGGCGGAAGCGTCGGCTCCGGCGGAAACGTCGGCTCCGGTGGAAACGTCGGCTCCGGCGGAAACGTCGACGCTGGGTCCGGACCACCACCGGTCGACGCCCGAGAGCTTGGTGGTCCCGATGAGATCGCCGATCCCGACGCCGGCAGTCTCACCTGCACCACCTCTTTTCTGGAGTTGGTGCCCAGGCTGCCGGCCGCGCTGATCCCGTCCTCTGTTCAGGCGGCCGGCGATGGCGTCGCGCACGGCAACTGTCAGACCTTCCTGGACAACGCCTCGACATCAACCATGCCCGCCCAGAGCGAGATCGTCGCCGGGAAGATGGCGCACAACCAGGGGCGGTTCTATTACGAAGCCCGCTTCCTTCAGTTCGAGAGCGGCTGGAGCAGCGTCGGTGTGGTCGCGCCCCCCTACAATGCCGGGGACGCCGTGTCCGCCAGGGCTTTCTCGCCGAGGATGCCGACGTCGGCGGCGGCAATCACCGCCCAGCATCTGGGTGTGATTGGCGTGGCCGTCGACATCGACGCCGGCCTGGCCTTCTTTTTCGAGGACGGCCGCCTGGCCAGCCAAGCCATGATTTCGCGTCTACCAGGCGTCGGTGCCTATCGTCCGGCGATCGTCTCGATGATCGGCAACGCCATCGACGTGAACTTCGGGCAGGCCCCCTTCGCTTTCGCCATCCCCGGCGGCTACGGGGCCTGGGCCACTGACCCCCGCGGCGATGGAGGCCACGCCTGCCCTTCGGACCCGGCACCGCCGACCCGCTCCACGCCCATCACCGCCACCTGCGGAGAAGGGGTGGTGTCAACCTTCTCCAGTGCCTGTGGCAGCAATCTGGTGGCGCTGGGCATGTACACCACCGACTCCGGTCGCAACCACGCGGAAGGGACCACGGTCGTTCACGTCAAACGCCAGGGGCACATCACCCTGGGACTATCGGCTTACGAGCCGACCCACTGGATCGTCGACGCCGCGCCGGGAGCGACCGTCGACCGGGTGATTGTCTATGGTT
>JAXDMH010000291.1:0-3177 GCA_034666225.1 Myxococcales bacterium | reverse complement strand
GCCCAGTCAGGATACTCCGTGATCTGGAGAACGAGCGCGTTCACGCTGAACACGGCGCTGACATATCGGATCAACCTCGCCGGCTGCCATGCGCCAGTCCTCGGCTTCGCGGACGTCGACCTGGTCTCTCGGTTCGATCAACTGCGCAGCGTCGACACAAAAAACTTCGTCGGACTGGTCAAGGGACAGTCGCTGGACATTCGATTCTGGATTCAGCGTCTTGACAGCGACAAGGACGGCGTCACCAACTGCAAAGACAACTGCCCCACGGTGCCCAATAAATCACAGGCCGACACCGATCACGACGGGACGGGCGACGCCTGCGAGTGCGTCAACGTGGTCTGCCCGGCAGCAGATCAGTGTCATGACGGCGGCGTGTGCAATCCGCAGACGGGCGCATGCAGGCGCGCGAACAAGAGCGACGGCACGGCGTGCAGCGACAACAACGCGTGCACCCAGACGGACGTGTGCCAGGCGGGCGTATGTGTCGGCGGAAACGCGGTGGTCTGCGCGGCGGCGGACCAGTGCCGCGAGGCGAGCGTGTGCGATCCGCAGACGGGGGGCTGCGCGCAGGCGAACAAGAGCGACGGTACATCGTGCAACGACGACAATGCCTGCACGCAAACGGACGTGTGCCAGGCGGGCGTATGCGTCGGCGGGAACACCGTTGCTTGTGCACCACCGGACCAGTGCCATGAGGCGGGCGTGTGCGATCCGCAGACGGGGGGCTGCACGCAGGCGAACAAGAGCGACGATACATTGTGCAACGATGGCAATCCCTGTTCCCAGACCGACGCGTGTCAGGCCGGCGTGTGCGTCGGCGGAAACCCTGTGTCCTGCGTGCCGACCGAGCAGTGCCATGCAGCCGGTGTCTGCGATCCGTCCAGCGGCCTGTGTTCCAGCCCGCCGGGACCCGACGGTGACGCCTGCATCAACCCGGTGAATCCGACCGCAGCGGCCACGTGTCGGGCGGGCACCTGCCGGATCGATTTCACCGCAGCCATTGCGCCGGCGCCGGCGCTGATCATCAGCCCGGCAACGACCTCGCAGGCGTCGGTCGCGCTTTCCGCTCCCGTCGGCGGCGACGTGGACGTGACCTTCAGCGCTGCCAGTACGCCGGCCGGGATCACGACGACGTTCAGCCCGTCGCCCGTCCATGTGGCGGGTGGATCCTCGGTTACGGTGAGCGTCACGTTCTCCGCAGACGCCACGTTGGCCGCGGGTTCCTTTCCCATCACCATCGGCGCCGCCGGCGGAGGCTATTCACACGACCTGCCGCTGACGCTGGAGGTCCCGCCTTGCGTGCCGGGACACATCAGGAATGGGATCTTCAATGTGGTTGCCGTCGTCGACGATCCGGTGCGCACCGGTCCTGGCGGCGCCTGGACATTCGGTCAGTTGATGCGGCGCCTGGCGACATCCGAGGCGGATGCAAAGGCATTGACCAGGTCCCTGCTGGACAAATGGGACACCCCCCAGGTCGTGAACGGGTTCACGGTGGGCCAACATTTTCAGCGGAGTGGGCTCCTCCCAGACTGGCCCAAGAAGGACGGGGACATCGATCTTGACCGCTCGCCGATGGACCTGCTGGCGATCGTGAACCGGCTTGATCTGCGGTCGGTATCGCAAGGGCACGCTGGTGAGGGGCGGCTGGTCTTTCAACTGAACAACCGGATCGTGGCTCCACCATTTATCCCGCAACGGTTCTTTTTCATTCTGGAGTACCGGATGCCTGCGACGACCGAGTAGGACGTCCGCCGCTGGGCAGCCCGATGGGAGAACCTTGGCAGCTTCACGTTGCCTTCCGAAGCCCATAACGCCGCCCTGCAGGCGATCACCGACGACTTCACCGCAAGCAGGACCACGTTCGTGGCCCTCCGCACCAATGAGGCCGTGGCGAACCAGATCGATGACTGGGAACTGCGTAGTTTTGCGCTGAGCCCCGGGGGCCGATTCGTTCAGACGACAGTGAATCTGACCCCTGACCAGTCGTTTTCCAACACCACGACGTTGGCCAGCTACATCAATGCGAACGAGGCGCAGATATTGGGACACGCCCACGTCGTGCCGGAACAGTTCAACAGCGCGCCGTTCCTGGGCGGCAGGGCGTCAAACCCGTTCACCATCGATCCGGTGGCGCAACGGATAGGAATGTTCTGGAAGGCGCCCGGCATCAATAACAACGACGCACGCCACCTGTTCTCGCTGAACACCTGCTCGGGCTGTCACGGAAATGAAACCGGCACGATTTTCACGCATTTCTCCAACAGATCGCCCGGCGGATCGTCGTCGCTGTCGGGTTATCTGAACGGCGTCACCGTCACCGATCCCGTCAGCGGGGTCGCTCGCACCTTCAACGAAGGTAACCGGCGCGCAAATGAACTGCGCAGGTTCTTCTGTCCGCCCTCGTCCGGGACCGACAGCTTTTCGATCGGCGAGGGTGCTCAACGGGCGTTCTAACGGCTCTGCGGTGGGAGCACGACTCGGAATCCTGACCAGAAAACCAGACGACTCTCAGGGTTCCAGGTCAGTTAAACCGCGCGCGCCGCGCGGAACATGGGAGGCAGCGGCGGCGCGGTTCCAAGCGCCAGCGTGACGGCGTGGGCTGCCTGATGCACCAGCATCCCCAGTCCGTCGGCGTAACGGGTGGCGCGGCCGCGCACCGCTGCCGCCAGCGCGGTCGCGTTGCCGTAGGCCATCTCCAGCACGGCGGTGTCGCGACCGAGGGCCTCCAGACCCGCGCGGGCGGTGTCGTCCTGCCAGGCCGCCGCCGGCACCGCCGAGATCAACATGTGGGCGCCGTCGAGCGCGGCGGCCAACCCCCGCGCGTTCCACGCCGCCACCGTCACGCGTTCGGCGCGGGCCGGCGGAAGGCGCGCCTTGATCTTGCGTGCCGCCGCCGGGTTCCGCGCCACCAGGCGAACCTGTGCGCCCTTCTGGGTCAGCGCCTGGGCCGCGCCTGCCGCCGCTCCCCCGGCGCCCACAATCACGGCCACGCGCCGGGCACTCAACGACGCGCCAAGATCACCCAGGGCCGCGATCAGGCCCAGGCCGTCGGTATTTTCCGCGCGTATTCGCCCACCGTCGAAGATCAGCGTGTTGGCCGCGCCGGCGGCCTTGACCGCCGGCGCGGCGGACGTGGCCAGGGCCGCCGCGGCGCCCTGGTGCGGAATGGTG
>JAXDMH010000290.1:0-3022 GCA_034666225.1 Myxococcales bacterium | reverse complement strand
GCGCCAGGAAACGGCCTCGGTCCGCGTGGTTGGCATTGATGACTGGAGTTGGCGTAAAGGCACAACCTACGGGACGATCCTGGTGGATCTGGAGCGGCGGGAGGTTCTCGATGTGTTGGCGGACCGTTCAGCCGTTGTGACATCGCAGTGGCTCACCGGTCATTCGGAGATCGAGATCGTCAGCCGCGACCGCGCGGGCCTTTATGCTGACGGCGCCCGTCAGGGAGCACCCCAGGCCCGGCAGGTCGCAGATCGCTTCCACCTCCTCCAGAACCTCAGGAAGTCGATCGAGCAGCAGATGAGCCGCGCGCCTCGTCAACACGCACCGTTTGTGCCGGACGACGGCGAACCGCTACTGGCGGCGGGTGCGCTCAACCGGCGCTATGAACAGCCGGAGGTGATGGAGCATCGGCTTCTCCTCGCGGCCGGACGCCGTGCCGCGAACCAGGACGGGTTCGCCCGCCTCAAAACGCTGCAGGCCGGCGGCAAGAGCCGCACTGCGATCGGGCGTGAAATTGGCCTTAACTGGCGGACCGTCGCGAAGTGGATACGGCTGGACACTTTGCCTGAGCGTCAGGCGATGGCGCCGAAGACGACCACACCACAACGTTTTCGTGCTTACCTGGCGCCGCGCTGGGCGGACGGTTCCACCATGGGGCGGGACCTGCTGGTGGAACTCAGACAACTTGGTTACACCGGAAGCCTCACCAATTTGCAACGTTTTCTCAACCCGTGGCGTCGGGCCCAATTCCTGGCGGTGGCCGGTCTGCCAGCGCCGCACCCCGCGGCTCCGTGGAACGAACCCACGCCGCATGCTGCGGTTCCGCCGATCGCCGCCGCGGCGCTTTGCATCAAACCGCGCGGTCAACTCACCGAGGAGCAAGCGGCGAAGGTCGAAATGCTGAAGGCGGCTTCCGCCGCGTTCGCGTCGATGCGCGGTCTGGCGATGCGGTTTCGTGGCATCCTGAAGGGTGCTGATCCGGCTAAGCTCGACCCGTGGCTGGACGACGCGTTGGGTTCGAAGATCCATTGCATGCGCCAGTTCGCCATCAAACGACGCCAGGATGCCGCCGCCGTCCGCAACGCCATCGCTGAAGTTTGGAGCAATGGTCAAGTCGAGGGCCAGATCAATCGACTGAAAACGCTGAAGCGCGCGATGTATGGCCGGGCCGGCATCGCCCTGCTGCGAGCCAGGATGTTGTCATCGAAGCAACTTAGCGAACACACAGTTTGAGGAAGACCCGCGCAGATTGAGGAGGAACCATTTACATGATAGCGTTGGTCGCCGTGCGCATGGCGAGCATCTAAGCCAAGCCTATCATCGATGAACTATTTCACATGTATCCTTCGCGCGGATGGGCTAATCTATCGGGCATCAGTCGACAAGAGTTAGGGTATCTGCTCAACCCGGCTGAATGACAGACTCGCCGTCTAGGATTGCACAAATTGCCTGATACGCGTTCTTTCCCCGTCGTGCGGCGGTACCCACGACGGATCGAACGCCAGCGAACAGATCAGCGCCCCACTTCGAACGGAAGCCACCGGTGACCTTGCGGTATGTGGCTGTGGGCCGCAATTCCCGCTCGCTGCCATTGTTATCTGGGGGAGCGTCGGGATGCTCCAGGAAAGTGAACAGGTGGGTTCGCACCTTGCCGTAACGTTTTCGCAGCCGCCTGCCATGGCTGTTGGTGGGTGCCAGCACCATGATTGCGTTCAACGCGTGATCCAGCCTTCGCAGATGGCTGCGCCGTGTGCTCTCGGCCAGGATCTTGCGCCGACGCGCCAGCACGACGGCGCGCAACAGCAGCGCTTTCATTTGTGGGGCGAAGATCGTGTCGCCCGCCTCGATGGCGTATTTGCAATCACGCAGCTGGTGCGCCAGACAGACCTGCCAGAGGTCCGCGTGCCCCTGCTGCGCGCCATAGAGGTCGGACACCCAGATGCTGGGCCGATGACCCGCCATCGTTTCGGTGACCACACTGGCGGCGCGGCTGTTGCGCACGACGTGGATGACCACCTGATCGTTCTGGAATACCCAGTTCCAATGGGTCCGGCCGTCGATGCGCACCGAGGTCTCGTCGGAGCCGACGATGCGCGAGCGGCGCAACCGGGCGAGAATGGCCGCGACCTCGCTGTCGAAGCAGGGCTTGGCGCGTTGTAACAGCGCGTCCAGCGCGCCCTCGCTGATCTGGAGCGCATAGAGATGCATGAACAACTGGCTCAGACGCCGGTAGCTGATCGCGTGGGTGAAGCGCAGATAGATCGCAAGTGCGACAATATTCACGCTGAACGGTGAGCCGTCTTGCAGACCCGCGGGGATCGCCGCCAGGGTGACGCCGCCGCAGCACGGGCAATGCCCGGCATAGCGTTCTACTCGGGTCACCATGGGACGCACCACCGGGATGTCGATCTTGTCGTAACGACCGTGCAGCACCTGGTCGGCGTCGGTCAGCGCAGATCGGCAATGCGCACAGGCCACTGGTTTGGCGGTCACCGTTTCGTCGGGATCGCAGGCCAGCGAACGGCCGCCTCCTTTGCGGCCGAGGCTGCCCGGGCGCGGTCCGGCACGCCTGGTTTTCTCCGGCTTGCTCGGTTTTTGACCCTTCGACGGCGGCAGGCTTGAATTGTCCGGAGTTTTCGATGGTTCGCCCAGCCTTGCTTCGAGCGCTGCAACCCGTGCCGTCAGGCTCTGCACCTGCGCCCACAGCGCGTGGATAAGGGCATCTTTCTCGGCGTGGCTCAGGTGGTTGAGGTCGGGAAGTTGGGGCACGCCCTCGTTTAGAATCGACTCGAGCGTGACCGCGTCAATATCTTTTTGAAGACCGTCAGGACAGAGGTAAATTATCTGGTAATATGCGGCTCAAACTGGGGTTGAGCAGATACCGGCAATTAAACAGTCGAACCGAGGGAGGTACGCTCCGCCCAACTGGCAAATAGACGGATAACTATCAGACAGAGATCCCGCAGATAAACCAGACACAGCGGACTACCATACATAGGTTGTCACATAGCAACACTACTG
>JAXDMH010000289.1:0-9649 GCA_034666225.1 Myxococcales bacterium | reverse complement strand
AGCATCGTGGCGAAGGACCTGCCGCACGAGGTCGGGGTTGCACACCGTGTGGGCCACGCGCTGCGCGGCCAGCTTCAGCGTCAATTCCCGCAGGTCCTCGCCCGGCGCCAGCTCGTCGAGTGGTCGGTAAAAGAGCGATGAGGTCAGATCCGACACCAGCAGGGCCGCGCCCGTCGGCTTGATCATGCGAAGGATGGCCCGCAGGTGGATGCGGAGCAGCGCTTGCTCCAGCGTGGGGATCCGCGTTCCATCTGGCGAGGCCAGATGCTCCAGCGCCCAGGACATCTGGCTCAGCACGCAGCAAGACGCCACCACGTCCAGCTCCGACGGAAGCTGACGGATCAACTCGGCCGTTCCTGCCGTCACCATCTCGTCGTCGGGCGGAAGCCGCGACTTACCCTGCAGCTGATGGTACAGCCCCGACAGATCCACCGGGGCGTGGCTGCGCAGCTTGGCTCGCACGGCCGGGCTCTGACGGCCGGTGGCACGCGACAACGCACCAGGGTCGATGTCGACCAGGTGAACCTCGTCGAAGCGGGCCGCCAGCGACTGGAGATCAAGGTCGTTGGCGTTGCCCGCGCCCAGCAGGCACAGACGGCCACCGCGGGCGTCAGTCCCCCCAGGCGCCAGCGCGAGAATCTCGGCCGTCACCCGCCGCCGGTGGTCCTTGAAACGCTCCCAGAGATCGCGGGTCTCCCGGTTCCCGGTTTGCTCGGCCCGCTGCGCCCGTTCGAACAGTGTCGGTCTTTTCGCGCTCATGCACTTCCGCGACGGTCCACCGACGGTAAAAGGCCTTTACCGGCAGAAATGGCTCAAAGATAGTTTGTGGCCTCGCTCCCTGACGCGGTCGCCCGGATGACGCGCCCACCCGAAACAAGTTCCTGACCCATATCCGCGCCTGGCGGTCATTTCTTGTTTCGAGGGCACAAGCATGAGTGGCTCGGCTTTATCCCGGAACGAAGCACAGACATCGGGTTCGGTCCGATTGGAGATCTCCGACCCCGGACAAACCGGCGACACCTCCACGGACGGTCTCGGTCTCCTGACCGCCAAGGAGCTTGACCGCCTGCACGTCATTCAGCTGGTCTTGCAGCGACGCCTGACGCGCGTGAGCGCCGGCGCGTTGCTGGGGATCGGTGCCAGACAGGTCGCCCGGCTGTGCGAAGCGTACCAGCGTCAGGGCGCTACCGGGCTGGTCTCACGCAAGCGCGGCCGGGTTGGAAATCGAAAGCTACCCCCCAGCATCGAGGCGCAGGTCGTCGACCTCGCGCGGGAGTTCTATCAAGACTGCGGCCCGACTCTGGTGCGCAAGAATCTGGCCGAACGACACGGCATCCAGCTGGCAAAAGAAACGGTCCGGAAAATTCTCTCCAACGCCGGCCTCTGGTTCTCAAAGCCGCGCACGCCGCAAGCAAAATAGAACGTTTTTTCAGCCACGGGAAAGGGTCCGGCTCGGCCATTTAGAACTGTCTAAATGAGGCCCTACCCCACAATCACTGAACCGTTGTGTGGGCGTCACGCCACCTTACTGCACAGGGAAATGGGCCTGCCGCCGTCCGGTCCGTTTCCTCCCGAAACCTCTGATGTGGAGACAGGACATGAACGCACTACCCGCGCGCTCGAGTTTCAGTCTGCGCCTGCGCGCAGGCGTGGTCTCGCTGACGCTGATGATGGCTGCCTGTTCGGGTTCCATCAGCGGTGGTGGGTCTGCCCCCCCCGGCGGTGGTGGATCCAGCAACCCCGGGGGTGGTAACGGCGGCTCGACGCCTCTGCCCGCTGACAACCCCACTGGCCCGATCGCCAGCAATCCGGTGGCGAGCACCCGGATGGTCAGGTTGAACAACCAGCAGTGGGAGAACACGGTGCAGGATCTCCTGCACCTGCCCGCCCCGCTGGGGCTGTCCAAGGCCTTCGTCGCCGCGCCGCTGGTCACCGCCTTTGACACCAACGGCGGCGTGCTGACGGTCGACTCGAACAACCGCCTGGACTTTCAAACCGCAGCCGAGGCCGTCGCCAAGCAGGTCGCCCACGATCCTCAGTTGCTGGCGATGGTGGCGCCGACGGCTACCGACCGCGCCAAGAACTTCATTCAAACCTTCGGCCAGCGTGCCTTTCGCCGGCCCATCACCGACGCTGACACCACCCGGTACCAGATGCTGTTCGACAAGGGAGCGATGCTGCTGGCCAGTGGCGACGCGTTCGTGGACGGAGTGGAACTGGTGTTGCGCGCCCTGCTGCAATCGCCCCACTTCCTTTATCGCGTGGAGAGCAGCACCGCGGTCGTCAACGGGCACATTCCGCTGACTGACTACGAGATCGCCTCGAGATTGTCCTACAGCCTGGCCAACACCATGCCGGACGATGCGCTCTTCACGGCGGCCGCCGCGCACAAGCTGCAATCGCGCGACACCGTGGTCGAGCAGGCCCAGCGCCTGATCAATTCGCCCGCCGGCAAGGCCACGGTCAGCAACTTCAACTATCAACTGATGCACCTCCGCGATTATGACCAGATCAACAAGGACGCGATGAAGGCGCCCGCCTTCACCGCTGACATCGGCGCCGCGCTGAAACAGGAGGTGCTCTCGTTCACCGATGACGTGGTTTTCGGACAGGACCGCGGGCTCACCGAGCTGCTGACGGCACCCTATACGTTCGCCAACAGCCAGGTCGCCAAGGTCTATGGCCTTACCAGCCCCAAACCCGCCGCAGGGCAACCCGATCCGTTCGTGAAGGTGAACCTGGATCCCATGCAGCGGGCCGGGATCTTGACCCAGGCTGGCTTTCTGGCCTCCAACGCCAACGAAGAAACCCCGTCAATCATCGTTCGCGGCGTGCAGATCGCCAGGGATCTGCTGTGCGTGACGATCCCGCCGCCGCCGGACGTGGTGCCGCCGCTGCCCGCCGTCAGTCCAACGTCGACGAATCGCCAGCGCGTGACGACGTTGACGATGAACGCACCCTGCAACACCTGCCATACGACGCTCATCAATCCGCTCGGTTTTGCGTTTGAACACCTGGACGGCTATGCGCAGTTTCGCGCCCAGGAGAACGGACAGGCCATCGACGCGACCGGGAACTACTCGATCGATGGTCACGACGTATCGTTCAACGGCGCGCTGGAGCTGATCAAGGCGATCGCCGGCAGCCAGCAGGCGCAGGACTGTTATGCGGCGCACCTGATCGAATACCTGTACGGTCGCGATGTCGACGTGAGCAACGACGCCGACAAGAACCTGGTGGCGCGCGCGGGCGTTCGCGCCAAGGCAAATCCCTCGACCAAGAACCTGATCGTCAACCTGGTGGCGACAGACGCTTTCCTCACGCGGGCCCCCTAAGGAGCATGGCAATGACTGCAAAGAAGCACTTTTTGTCTCGTCGCCGATTTCTCCGTGGCGTGGGTGGCGTGGTGGTGGGATTGCCCGCCCTGGACGCCTTCCAGTCCCGGGCGCGGGGGGCGGCGCCGCCGGCCAAGATCTATTCAGCGTTGATGCTGCAACAGTGCGGCCTGGTTCAGGGGCCTCACATGGGTGGCGGCGTGGTGACCGCGGTCGTCAACGGCGCTCCGCCGGAGACGGACATGTTCTGGCCGCGCGCCATGGGCGCCCTCAACCCTGCCACCATGGCCGGCGCCGACGTCGACCAGGCCACCAGCATCCTCAAGGACTATGCGTCCAAGCTGATCTTCCTGCGGGGCACCAGCTTCAAGTACTCCCACCTGCACGGCGGCGGTGCCGTGGCCGCGTCGACGGGAGCGCCGGTGACGGGTGTCTACCCGCGCGAGCTGCCAGTCTCCGAGTCCATCGACGTCTTCATCTCGAACAAGATGGCAAACGGTCAGGAGCCGCTGACGCTGTACGCTGGTCGCAAAGGCGAGTTCCGGGACGATTCACTGTCCTTCGGCCTCAAGGGCGTGCTGCGTGTCGGTGACAACAACCCCTGGACTGCCTACCAGCGAACGGTCGGTCTCACCGGCACGATGATGGCGGATCCCGCCACCTACCAGAAGATTGCCGCCCAGCGCTTGTCCGTCAATGACCTGATCCGCGGTGAGCTCAAGGAGCTGCAGGCCCGCTCCGAGCTGAGCAAGGAGGATCACCAGCGCGTTGATCTGCACCTGTCGAGCATCCGCGACATGGAAATGAACATGACCAACGTCCTGGGCCCGATGATCGACGTTCCGGCGTTGATGGCCATCAACGGGACCCACACCACCGACGCCAACATCGAGAAGGCGACCCAGATGCAGATCGATCTGATCGCCTTCGCCTTCGCCTCGGATCGGGCGCGCACCGCGACGCTGCAGGTGGGAAGCTGCAACGATCACACCCGGTACACGGTCAATGGTGTGCTGGCGCCGGCCTATCATCCGGTCTCGCACCGAAACAACTCCGATGGCCAGGGCGGCACGGTGATTCAGAACTCCGTTCAGCTGCACCACGGTATCGACCAGATCCACGCTCGCCACTTCAAGCGTCTCCTTGACCGCATGTCGGCGTACACGCTGCCGTCGGGCGGCACGCTGTTCGATTCCAGCGTGAACATCTGGACCAACTCACTGGACGACGGTCCCACCCACGGCAGCACCAACATTCCCTACGTCATCGCCGGCAGCGGCGGCGGGTTCTTGAAGACCGGCCAGCACGTCCTGTCGCCGGGGGCCAGCCACCGCGTCCTGACCACCGTCGCCAGCGCCGCCGGCTGCCGCAAACCGAACGGCGATCTGGTAGACAACTTTGGCGATCCCAGCGCACCTGGCCTGATCACGGAGATCGTTGCTTGAAGCAAAGAGGAGCTCACATGGGTTGTAGACACCGGCTGGCTCGGATCCTGGCGCCAGTCCTGGTCGTGACGGCGGCGCTCCTTGCGACGACGTCTGTCTTCGCCGCCACGCTGAAGGTCGCCTGCACCGGCACCAGCGCCATGCAGGGGCTGGGCTCGTCGGCGGGGCATCACGTGCCTGACGAGATGGGCCGCGACCTGGGCGCGGGCTTCGAGGTCAAGAACTTTGCAGTCGAAGGGACGACGGCGATCAGCTCGATCAGCACGGCGTATGCGAACACCAGCCAGATGAAGGCGGCGGTGGCCTACAACCCGGACGTCGTCCTGTTCTGGTTCGGAGGCAATGACTCGTTCGCGGGGACGTGGAGCGCGCACAAGGGCGAGTTCAAGGCCGACTACACCAAGCTGGTGCAGACCTTCCAGGCATTGCCGAGTCACCCCAAGACGTTTCTGGTCCGTCTGTGGGTCTTCGTCCAGTCGCCGGTTCAACAGCCCGTCATCGACAAGGAGATTCTGCCCATCATCGACCAGATCGCTGCCGAGACCGGCTCGGTGCTGATCGATTACCGCAAGGCGTTCGAGATGCACCGCGAGTATTTTCCGGACGGCATGCACCCGAACGACACCGGCACGTTGGCCATCGGCAAGCTGTTCGCCGACTCCGTGACCGCCGCGCTGAGCGCCGCGCCTGCCGATGCGGGCGCGACCTCGGACGGGTCGACGCCCGACGCCAGCTCTGGATTGCCGGACGTGGCGGTGGCCGAGACCGCTGCTGACACCTCCATCTCCGCAACCGGGGGAACCACGGGCGGGTCAACAGGCGGGGCCAGCGGCTCCGGGGGAAATGGCACGGGCGGAGCGCCGCCGCCTTCCACGGGCAGCGGGGGCAGCAGCCCGCCGCCGGGCGCCAGCGGCGGAAGCAGCGGTTGCAGCATCGCCGGGCGATCTTTCGCGTCGCCGAGCGCCCTGTTGTTGATGGGCCTCCTCGGACTGTTCGCCGCCCGCCGTCGCCGCGGCTAAAGCGAACGCCGCCGGACGTTCCAATGACGCCCAAGCCGTGTTTGCTGGCTCTATGGTCGGTCGCGCTCGTCGGCTGTGCAATGTCATCGCCGGCGGCGCCCGCGGGAAACGCTGATGCCGCCGGTGGCGGCGGCGGTTCGCCATCAGGCAGTGGCGGCGCGACCAGCAGTGGCGTCGACGCCGCCGGTGGCAGCGACGATGCGGCAGCCGCCAAAGACGTCGGAGCGAGCGGGAGCGGCGGCGCGACAGACGCCTCGGACGCCACGCCCGGCGGCGAAGGGGGCCCGGCCAACAGCGGACCCTGTGCGGGTCTCTTTTGCGAGGACTTCGAACAGGGACAGCTGGATCCCGCCGTCTGGGATATCCAGACCGGCTCGGGCGGCGTGGAGACGGTTCAGCAGGAGACCGTCGCCCACGGCAAGTATGCGTTGCACATGCACGGCACGGGAGCCGGCGGCGACTTCGCGCTGATCGTGTCGAAGAACATGCCCAAGGCGCTGCAGGGTGCCGGCCCGATCTTTGGTCGGGCCTACCTCTACGCGACGTCGATCTCCACCGCGCACGTCGAGCTGGGGTTCGCGGGAACCACCCATGACCCGGCGGTGCCTGCCGCGGTCACGACCAAGGGAATGAATTTCAATTACATGGAATTCGCCGAATTCTCCGGTTCCTGGCAGCTCGGTTTCGATCTGTTCGCCCCTGATCCGACCATCGCCAAGGGCTTCGTCGAGGAGGCGTCCTACCCTCCGGCCAAGGACAAGGCCCCGGCCGCAAAGTGGAGCTGTATCGAGTGGGAGTTCAGCGACGACCCCGAGACGATGCTGTTGTGGGTCGACGGAAAGCAGATCGACCAGTTCGACGTTCAGCACATCAGCTTCAGCTCGGTTGCACGCACGCCGGGAAGCGTTCTGAACGGAAAGAGCAGCGGCATCATCGGCGGCTTCACGGTCTTCGGGTTCGGCATTCACTCCTACGGCAAATCGCCGGCCGGCGTCGATCGGTACTATGACGACATCGTGCTGGATACCAAGCGCGTGAACTGCCTGCCCTAGCGAGGCGAGCCGAGCCTGGCGTCCCCGGGCGTCAGCGCGGCCCACCTACGGCAGGGTGTGGCGCTGCAAGACCTCCCAGGCCACATCCGCAACGCCGACCATCTGGCTCATGGCCGTGCCGTAAAGATTGTGAGGAGCATTGGGGGAACACAGCACGATCTCGGTGTCACCCGCGCACTTGCTGCGGATCTGACAGACGGCATGCATGGGCATGGGCACGGGAGCGTCGGTGCACTTGTCCAGGTCGCCCCACTTCGCGAAGTCGGCCATCGCGCTTGGCCAGACATGACCGCCCGCCATAGACGCGCCACCGTTGTACAGAACCCCGCTGTCCATCAGGCCTCGGTACAGCACAACCGAGATGGGCCGCGACGGCTTGCAATCAATCATGTTGGGGCCCGACACGGGCGCCACCGCCGCAAACATGTCGGCGGCATCGCACGCCAGCCATTGCGACATGATGCCGCCATTCGACAGACCGGTGGCGTAGACACGCTTGAGATCGATGCAGCCATCCTGAGCCGTCTTGGTCACCACCGCTCGTATGAAGCCGGCGTCGTCGATCTTTTGATCCTGGGCCGGCTGACAGCAACACTGCAACGTCGGACAGCCGGGAGGACCGCCGTTCCACGAGTTGCCGATCCCCTGGGGATAGATCACGACGATCCCGACCGCGTCGGCCTTCTCGCGCCACCCCGACCAGGTCACCTGGTGCGCGGCGGTGTCGCCCTTGCCATGCATGTCGATCACCAGCGGCAAGCGCGTCTTTCCGTCGTACTTCGCGGGCACGTGCAGGATGTACGTCCGCGTGGCGCCGCCGCTCTGGATCATCAGCGTGCTGTTGCCCGACTTTAACGTGCCGCCCGTGCACACACCTTGCGCGACGTCCGAAGACGCCGGTCCGCTGTCGATAACCGGCGCCAGGTCGGCCGCCGCACCGCCGCTGCCCGCGACCATGCCAGCGTCGATCATGCCGGACGCTCCGCCGCTGCCCGACCCGCCGCTGCCCATCGGCGTGCCGCCGCTGCCGCTGCCGCTGCTGGACATCCCGCCAGAGCCGACGGGCACGGTGGCGTCGCTGCCGCCGCCGGCCCCGTGACTTGAACAACCCACACACAAAAGAGAGCCGAGGGCGACTCCCATCCAGCCGGCGACTCTCATGATTGTCTTTTGGTCTCTCGACATGACAGCACCCCGCACGATCAAGGCAGCGTGTGGCGCTGGAAGACCTCCCAGGCCACATCCGGAACGGCAACACCCATCGACGCGGCCCCGCCGTAAATGACATGACCGGCGTTGGGCGAGCACAGGATGACCTCGGCGCCGCCCGCGCACTTGCTGCGGATCTGACAGAGCGGATGCGTGGGCATGGGCACCGGTGCATCGGTGCACTGATCCAGATCGCTCCACTTGGTAAAGTCGGCCATCGCGCTTGGCCACACGTGACCGCCCGGCATCGACATGCCGCCGTTGTACAAAACCAGGGTGTCCTGCTTGCCCCGATAGTTCACCACCGTGACCGGCCGCGACGGCTTGCAATCAACCAGGTTCGGGCCCGACGCCGGCGCGATGGCAGCGACCAGATCGGCGGCGTCGCAGGCCAGCCAGTGTGACATGATGCCGCCGTTCGACAGGCCGGTGGCGTAGACGCGCTTGAGATCGATGCAGCCATCCTGCGCGGTCTTGGCCACGGCCGCCCGCAGGAAAGCGGCGTCGTCTGTGTTGTGATCCTGGGAAGGCTGGCAGCAACACACCAATGTTGGACAGCCGGCGGGACCGCCGTTCCACGAGTTGTAGAGCCCGTCGGGATACATCATGACGATCCCCACCGCGTCGGCCTTGGCCAGCCACCCGGATCCCATCTCGCCCTGGCCGGTGCCGCCTTTGCCGTGCATGTCGATCACCAGCGGCAGGCGCGTCTTTCCGTCGTACTTCGGCGGCACGTGCAGGATGTACGACCGCATGGAGCCGCCGCTCTGGATCATCACCGTGCTGTTTCCGACTTTCAAAGTGCCGGCCGTGCACGGACCTTGCGCGGCGTCCGACGACGCTGATCCGCTGTCGCTGCTCGGTGCGACGTCGGCCACCGCACCGCCGCTGCCCACGCCGCCACTGCCTGCGCCGCCGCTACCGTCACCGCCGCTGCCCATGCCGCCGCTACCCGAACCGCCGCTGCCGCTTGGCGCGGCGCCACCGCCGCCACCGCCGCTGCCGCCGGATTTCCCGCCAGAACCGGTGGACATGGTGGCGTCGCCGCCGGGGCTGGTACAGCCGACGTACAGAAGAACGCCGAGGAAAATTCCGCACCATCCGAAGGCTTTCATTTTTGGCACGTACGTTAGGTGCCCTCTGGCCCCGCGAATAGCTCGCCAATTTAGCGATCTCGAGTTTCCTCGCTCTCTCGAGAATAAATCGTTCGACTTTGGAAGTGATCTTTGTCTTTACCGGACATTTTCAGCTGGCCCAATCTGGACATTTTTATATGGCCGCGACGACGAAAACCTTTCAACACTTTTCGATCGAAAATTCAGCGCAAGACTGCCTGTTCGCGCCCATCCATTCGTCTATGCCAACGGTGAACTCATGAGGACACTCTGCTCAGCTCGGTCTGTCGCGCCATTTGCTCTTGTGTTGGTAACCATGGCGGCCTGTGGTGACACCACCTCAAGCGGCGGCAACGGAACGCCAACAGGCAGCGGTGGCAGCACCGGATCATCCGGCAGTGGCGGCAGCACCGCACCGACCGGCAGCGGCGGCAGCGCCCCACCGACCGGCAGCGGCGGCGCCAT
Source organism: Myxococcales bacterium (assembly GCA_034666225.1). GTDB lineage: Bacteria > Myxococcota_A > Polyangia > Fen-1088 > Fen-1088 > DATKEU01. The sequence goes on along the minus strand of JAXDMH010000289.1, from coordinate 9 downwards.
CGACGGCGG
>JAXDMH010000288.1:0-4802 GCA_034666225.1 Myxococcales bacterium | reverse complement strand
TCCAATTGCCTCGTTTCGATGAGCGACCAAACCAACCTTTCAAATTCCCTGTGGCGAGGCACTGGTGCTCCATCGCAGGGGATCGGGCGACCTGTCGCGCGGCATCACCCTGCGGTCCGCTCTTTGTTCCGGACGAGATTGTGCGAAACACCCACCCTTCAGCTTGCGACGAGGGGCCCTCAGGCCCCTTCCACGCTCCCAAAAATTGGATGTGGGGGTCCGGGCGATGTACCAATGAGGCTTGGTTGACACGTCAGCCATCGTTTCGGCGCTGGCTCCCGGGGTGGCGCTGACCAGTGCGGCCATTTATTGGGCCAACCTGCAGTCGCGCCTGGACGCCCTGGCCACCCGGGTTCGCTCGCTCAACACCGAACTGCGCAGCGAGATCGCGGGCACGCCGCGGGCCCTCAGTGTCGAGCGGCAGGTGGCCATGGTCGCGGAGCGTTCGCGCGTCCTGCACATCGGCGTGGTGTTGTCCGTGATCGCGCTGGTGGGATTTCTCGGCTCCAGCGCGATGTTGTTCGTGGCCACCCAGAACAGTCGGGTGGCCATCATCATTGCCACCGGGCTGTTCATGATCGGTCTGCTGTCTCTGGGCGGTTCGCTTCTGACCACGCTGTGGGAGATGCTCTGGGCGCGCCGCTCACTGGACGAAGACATCCGCAGCAGCCGGCCGCGCGATCGCGCGGCCTGACGCGCGGCCTGGCGTCCGGCCTGATTCGGCCTGATTCGGCTGAATAACCGAGTGCATTCATTGACGGAATTACGTTTTGCATGCGACGATGCTGCGTGCCAGCCGTGGACAGACTCGTTGCGAGGCGCACCAGAGAGAGACTCGGCCGAATCGGCGCTGTTCTTCTGATATCATGGATGCTGGCAGCGTCGGTGCCGGCGCTGGCCCAGGAAGGTGAGATCGGGGGCCCGCCGCCCATCGAAACCCACGGTTTCGTCAGCCAGGGCGGGATCAAATCCACTGACTACAACTCTCTGGTCAATTCAAAGAGAGGGAGCGTCGACTTTACCGAAGTCGGCTTGAATTTCACGACCCGGCCCACGGACAACCTTCGGCTTGGCGTGCAGCTGTTCGCGCGTCGCCTGGGCACCACCGGCAACTTCAGCGTCAAGGCCGACTGGTTTTATTTCGACTATCACTGGCGCGACTGGCTGGGTCTGCGCGCCGGCCGGGTCAAGCTGCCGTTCGGTCTTTACAACGAGATCAATGACGTCGATTCGGCCCGCACGGCCATCCTGATGCCGCAGTCGCTTTATCCGCTGAGCAGCCGCGATTTCTTGCTCGCCCAGAATGGCGCCGAGCTTTATGGCTATGTTCGTCTGGGCGAAGGGGGCGGGGCCCTGGACTACCGCCTCTATGGGGGCGCCCTTCAGATCGACATTCCGAACCAGGCCGGTTCGCCGTTTCAAATAACCTCCATCGAGACGCCCTACGTGGCCGGCGGCCGGCTGCTCTGGGAAACGCCGCTGGACGGATTGCGGGTGGGCGGCAGCGTCCAGGCGCTGCGCCTGAACCTGAACGCGATCCAGATGATGATGCCGTACACAGCAGCGATTCCGGCCGTGCTCTGGGTCGCCTCCGCCGAGTACACCATCCACGACCTTCTGCTGGCCGGCGAGTACGGCCGCTGGTACTCGAGCATCGACAGCAACATACCGAGCTTGCCCAGCTCCGGCACCGTCACCAGCGAGCGCCTCTATGGGATGGCCACCTATCGGGTGAACCCCATCTTCCAGCCGGGGGCGTACTATGCGCTCTTCTTTCCCGACGTGTCGAAGCGGGACGGCATTGCCGCCAATCAGCACGATTGGGCGCTGACCCTGCGCTTCGACATCAACACCCACTTTCTGGTCAAGCTGGAAGGGCATTACATGCACCACGCCGCCGGATTGACGTCGGCCCTGAACGGCGGGGCCATGCCGAACACGTTGACCAACGACTGGTTGGTCCTCCTGGCAAAGATGACGGCGTACTTCTGAGGTGGCCGTGGCATCGCATCTTCGTTTGATCCTGATCGCGATTTCGGCGCTGCTGGTCGCCGCCGTCGCCGATCATCCCCGGGCGGTCCAGGCCGCTGCGCCGCCCGGCTATCACGTCGTGGTCAACCCGCAGAACACCGCCGTCAGCGTCGAGCGGAAATTCGTGTCTGACGCCTTCTTGAAAAAGGCGACCCGCTGGCCCGACGGCGAACCGATCCGCCCCGTTGATCAGCAGCCCGAATCGCCGGCGCGCGCCCGTTTCTCTGACGAGGTGGTCAAGCGGTCGGTGTCGGCGGTGAAGAGCTATTGGCAGCAACTGGTGTTCTCCGGGCGGGAGATCCCCCCGCCCGAACTGGACACCGACGAGGAAGTCATCCGTTACGTCCTGCGATTCCCGGGCGCCATTGGTTACGTCTCTGGCGCGGCCAGCGTGGACCGTGTCAAGGTTGTCACGGTCAAGTGAGCCGGCCATGCGTTTTTCTTTTCGCGCCAAGCTGACCGCGATCGTCGCCACCGCGACGCTGGCCTTCATTGTCCTTTTGGTCAGCAGCGCCAGCATCTCCAACCGGACACAGAGCCAGCTGAATGAGATCGAGACCCGGTACCTGCCCCGACTGGAGCTTGGGCCTCGCCTGGAGACCCAGTTCGAGCACCTCCAGCGCGGGTTGCAGGACGCGGTGGCCGCGCGGGACAACGACGCGCTGGAGGCCACGCGCGCCACCAAAGAAACGCTGCTGGGGCAGCTGCAGGCGGCCCGCAACATCGCCGATCCCGTGCAGTCGGCCACGCTCCGCAACGCGATCGAGGAATACTACGCCGCCGCCTACGACGTCTCCCGGCGGATCATCGGTGGCGAGACCGGCGAGGCGATGGTGCGCTGGATGGGGGCGATGCAGATCAAACAGAGCCAGGCCGCCCGCATCCTCAAGGAGACAACGGCCTTCGATCGCAACGAGCTGGCCGAAGCGTTCGCCGCGGCGTCGCGGGCCCAGGCGGCAGCGACCCGGCTGCGCTTCCTGGTCATCATTGGTTGCCTGGGCGTGGTGATCTTGCTGTCGGCGCAGCTGGGCCGTGGCGTGTTGCGCGCCCTGTCCGAGTTGACGGGGGGGTTGGGGCGCTTCGGCAAAGGCGATTTTCATCTGCCCATTCGCATGGTCAGCGCGGACGAGCTGGGCCAGGTGGCGGTGCAGGCCAATCAGATGGCGGCCAGCCTGCATCGCCTGGGAACAGAGCGCGAACGTTCCGACTGGCTGAAGGCGGGCCACGCCGGCCTGGTGGTGGAGATTCGTGGCGAGCTGGAGGTCAAGGAGGTGGCGGATCGGGCCACCACCTTCCTGGCCCGTTACGTGGGCGCAGCGGCAGCCGTCCTTTACATCAGCGAGCCGGACAGCACCCTGAAACTGACCGGTCAATATGCGGTGGCGCCCGGCAGCGGACCAGGCGACGCGGCGCCGTCGTTCCGGCAGGGCGAGGGCCTGGTCGGCCAGGCGGCCATCATCGATCGCATCACGATCGTCAACGATCCCCCGGCCGGTTTTCTGCACGTTCGCTCGGGGCTGGGTGACGGCGCTCCCCGCGTCATCGTTCTGCTGCCGATCGTTCAATCGCAACCCGGCCGCGTGGCCGCCGTTCTGGAGCTGGCGCTGTTTCGCGCCTGGACGGATCCGGACACCGAACTTCTGATGCAGGTGCGCGAGACGCTGGCCATCGCCCTGGACGGCGCGCGATCGCGGGCCACGACCCGCGATCTGCTGGCGGAGTCGCAGCGGCAGACAGAGCAGCTTTCGTCGCAGGAGGAGGAGCTGCGGGCCATCAACGAAGAGCTGCAGTCGCAGCAGGAAGAGCTGCGCCAGACCAACTCCGAGCTGGGCGTGCGCGCCAAGGAGATGGAGGACCAGCGGCGAATCCTGGAGAACAAGAACCTGGAGCTGCAAGACGCGCGCACCCGCCTCGAGCACAAGGCGGCCGAGCTGAGCACGGTCAGCTCGTACAAGTCGCAGTTTCTGGCCAACATGTCGCACGAGCTGCGCACGCCGTTGAACAGCATGCTGCTGCTGTCCAGTCTGCTGGCCGACAACGACGCCGGCAACCTGACCGCCAAGCAGGTCGAGTTCAGCAAGACGATTCATGCCGCCGGCAAGGATCTGCTGGCCCTCATCAACCAGGTGCTGGATCTGGCCAAGATCGAATCGGGTAAGCAGGAGGTTCGCAACGAATCGGTTCCTCTGCAGGCCGTCGTCGAGCACATGGAGCGCGTCTTTCAGCCATTGGCCCGGGACAAGGGTCTGGAATTGACCATCGTCGTGGGGGCCGGGTTACCGGCCACCATCAACACCGATCGCCGCCGACTGGAACAGGTCTTGAACAACCTGATCGGCAACGCCATCAAGTTCACACCCAAGGGGCGTGTCACCCTGCGCGTGGATCGGCTGCCGTCCGATGCTGCGCCGCCGCCGCGGGACGTCCCGCGCGACAAAGCCGTGGCGTTCGCCGTGACCGATACCGGCCTCGGGATCGCGCCGCTTGATCAAGAACGGGTATTTGCTCCTTTCGAGCAGGTCGATGCCGCCACTGATCGGCGTTATGGAGGAACTGGCCTGGGCCTGGCCATTTCCCGCCAGCTGGCCGAGTTGCTGGGCGGCGAGCTTCGTTTGCAAAGTGCGCTGGGCAAGGGCAGCACGTTCACCTTTTTGATTCCCGAGGAGCCGCCGCCAACCGTGGGCGGTGATGGTCTGCAGCACGCGCGATCGGCGTCGGCGTCAGCGTCGGCCCGGGGCGCCGCCGGCGCGGCCCAGAGCATCCTGGCGGCC
>JAXDMH010000287.1:0-4197 GCA_034666225.1 Myxococcales bacterium | reverse complement strand
ATTCCTAGTCGGAGCGGGCCGCCGAGTCAAGGCCCCGGCCGGTTTTTGCCCCGCCCGGCGGGTTGGGGGGTCACCTTTTCGCGTTGGGTTTGTCCTCGTCGGTTTTGTGCTCTTCGAGGGCCCGCTTCTCCTCGGGTGTCAGTGGGTGCCGGGCCAGCAGGTCCGGTCGCCGGTCACGAGTGCGGCGAGCGGACTCGCGCTGGCGCCAGCGGGCGATGGCCTGGTGATCGCCGGACAGCAGCACCGGCGGAACGGCCAATCCATTCCAAACCTCGGGACGGGTCCACTGGGGGTACTCCAGCCGGGCGTTGGAAAATGATTCTTCGGTCACCGACATCCCACAGCCCAGAACGCCCGGTAAAAGACGGGCCACTGCCTCGATGATCACCGCCGCGCCCAGCTCGCCGCCGGCCAGGACAAAGTCGCCGATGCTCAGCTGCTCGTCGCACAGGGCCAGAGCGACGCGCTCGTCGACGCCTTCATAGCGGCCGCAGATGAAGACGATGCGGGACAGCCCAGACAGCTCCTGGGCCCGATGCTGATCGAAGACCCGGCCTTGCGGTGACAGCAGGATGCGGTGGGCGGGACCGCGCACGTCGGCAATTGATTGCAGGGCGGCGGCCACCGGCTCGACGCCCAAGATCATTCCGGGTCCACCGCCGTAAGGCGTGTCGTCGACGGAGCGGTGGCGCCCTTTGCCAAAGTCGCGCGGGTTGGTGAAGTGCACCGCCACCAGGCCTGCGGCGATGGCCTTGCCCAGCAGCGAAGCGGCCAGGAACCCCTCGAGCATCTCGGGAAACAGCGTGACCAGTTCGAAGGTGATGAGCGTTTCCGTTTCACTCATCGGCAGGAACCTCCCATTCCACGCGCACCAGCCGGGCCGGGACGTCGACCGAGACGATCACGGCGGGAACCATGGGAATGAGCAACTCGCCCTCCGCCGACTTCACGGACATCACGTCGTGAGCGCCGTTCCAGAAGGTGCCGGTGGCTTGACCAAGCGGCTGCCCGGCGGCGTTGACGACGTCGCAACCGACGACGTCTTCGACGTAGTATTCGCCGGGGGCCAGGGGCGGCAGGGCTTTGCGGGGGACGCGCACCTCGCTGTGGACCAGGGCGCGCGCGCCTTCCAGCGAGTCGACACCGTCGAAGGCGAGCAGAAGGTGATCGCCGGCGGGCCGGCAGACGCGCAGGCGCAGATGGGTCGTTTTCCCGTCGCGTACCAGGAACACCACCTCGGCGGCGGCCGGGCTGAGGGCGCGGATGCTGCCCACGGTGTTGAAGGGACGAAGGGCGATCTCGCCGCGCACGCCGTGGGGCTTGCCCAGCACGCCGATCGCCAGCGTGTCAGGGTCGAACAACGGCGACCTCGCCGCTCGCTACTCGAGGATCTCGAGGATGACCCGGCGGCGCATCTTGGCCGAAGCGGCCGACAAGATGGTGCGCAAGGCTTTGGCGGTCCGGCCCTGCTTGCCGATCACCTTGCCCAGATCTTCTTCCGCCACCTTGAGCTCGAAGACCAGTGCGTCGGTCTCTTCGACCTCCTCGACCTCGACCTCTTCGGGTTTGTCGACGAGGCCGCGGGCCAGATAGTCGACCAGCTCGCGCAGGGAGGGTTCGACACCCGACGGAGCGGGCTGCCCGTCGCGGGCTCTCTCGGGATTGTCAGTCATCGGTGAGGGTGCGAAGAGGCAAGGCGACAGACCCGCAGGGCGACAACTTTAGGCGCCCGACTTGGCGTCGGCAGGCGGAGCGGCTTTCCGCATCACGCGGATCAGCTCGCCCACCGTCTGGCTGGGAAGCGCTCCCACCTTCAGCCAGTGATCAAGCCGTTGCTGGTCGACGCGAAATTCGGCCGGCACGCGCAGCGGGTCATAGACGCCCAGCTGTTCGATAAAGCGACCGTCGCGCGGGCTGCGCCTGTCGGCGGCGACCACACGATAAAATGGAACTTTTTTGCTTCCGGCGCGGGTGAGACGAATGGTGACGGACATCGAGTCTTCCTTCGAAAAGCGAGTGCGGGAGGCTATCGGCCACATGCGGCGATGTCAAGGCGAAGATGGAATTGGCCGTGGGCGGCAATGGTTGCATATTGGGTGCGCTTGCGAAATGCCCAAAGCCTGCTCCTCGCATCTCTGATGGTCGGCCTGGGCGCGACGGCGCTGACGGCTGCGCCGGAACGAGGCGCGCCCGCTGAACGGCGCCTGAGCATTTTTTATAGCGCCGAGATTCACGGAACGCTGGAACCGTGCGGTTGCACCAGCGATCCGCTGGGTGACATCGCCCGGTACGCGGCGCTGGTGCGCGGTGCGCGCGAGCAAGGGGCGGCCACGCTGCTGGTCGACGCGGGCGGCCTGCTTTACGCCGAGGGCGGCGTCTCGCCGAAGGAACGGCCGGCCGATGATCTGCGGGCAAAGTTCCTGGCCGCCGAGTTGACCAACCTCGGCCTGAGCGGCGCCGGCCTGGCCGAAACCGATCTGGTCGGTGGCGTGGCGCTGGTGAAACCGAAACGCCTGGCGTCGAACCTGGGGTCCAGCGCCGTGCTGGAACCGGCGCACGTGGTGACCGTCGGTGAGATCAAGGTTGGCCTGCTGGGCGTGGCCGATCCGGCGCTGGGAGCGGCGCTGGGTATCGCCAGCGAAGATCCGGTCAAGGCGGCGCAGCGAGAGGTGGCCCGGCTGCGCCAAGAGGGTGCCGAGATCGTCATCGTGCTGGCGCCGATCGAGCGGGCGGTGGCGCGGCGGGTGGCGCGCGACGCGGGCGCCGATTTCGTGGTGGCCGGGCGGCAGGTCGGCAAGGGCGCGGTGCGGGCCGACAAGGTCGGGCAGGCGTTCATGGTGACGCCCGCCGACGAGCTTCAGCGTGTGGGGCGGATCGATCTGGTCCTGCGCGGCGGGGGCGCTCCCCTGCTGGACGCCGGCGGCGCCGAGGCCAACCGGGCGCGCGTCGTCGAAGTGGATCAGTTGATCAAACGACTGGACGACGATCTGACCCGCTGGGCGTCGAGCAAGGGTGCCAGCGGCGGAGATTCCGCGTTCGTGGCCAGCAAACGAGCCGAGCGCGCTGAACTGGTCGCGGAGCGGGCACGCCTGGGGCAGCCGTTTTCGCCGCCGGCGGCGGGCAGCTATTTCACCAACCGGCTGATCGCCCTGAACCGCGACCTGCAGCGCGATCCGACGATGGGGGCCGCCATGAGGCGCCTGGACGCCAAGATCGCCGCGGTCAACTTGCAGCACGCGGCGCCAGTACCGCCGCCCGAACCAGGACGCGCCTTCTATGTCGGCATGAGCAAGTGCGTGGGTTGCCACAAGGGAGCAGCGACCTTCTGGAAGACCACCGTGCACGCCGAGGCCTGGCAGACGCTGGTGGCCGGCGGCAAGCAAGCCGATTACAAGTGCGTCGCCTGCCACGTCACCGGTTATGGCCAGGTGGGCGGCAGCGCCCTGGGGCACAGCAAAGGCCTCACTGATGTGCAGTGCGAGACCTGCCACGGCCCGGGGTCGCTTCACGTCGCCGCCAAGGGCCTGGAGGAGCCGAGCGCCGTGCACCGCGAGACACCCGAGACCACCTGCCTGGGCTGTCACAACGAACACCATTCAGACACGTTCCAGTACGAGGCCTACCTGCGCGACATCCTGGGCGCCGGGCACGGACCGTCAGCGCGCAAGAAACTGGGCGACGGGCCCACCGGGCATGAGCTGCGGTCGGCGGCTCAGACCCGGGCCAAGACAGCGGCGGCCGAACAAGCCGCCAAGAGGTGAAGGGGCGGAGGGAAAACCCTAAACGCCGGTGGGCGCCGGGCCGGCCAGCAGTTGATCGAGCAGGTCGTGTTCGATGTTGCCGCCCGAGATGACGATGACGGTCCGTCGACCGCGGATGGCGCTGGCGTCGTCCAGCAGCGCGGCGATGCCGGGCGCCGCCGACGCCTCGCACAGGATGCCCAGCGTGCGGTAGGCGTAAACGATGGCCTGCCGGATGGCCACCTCGCTGACCAGGGCGATGTCGGGAAAGTAGTCCTTGGCCATGGCGTAGGTTCGTTCGCTGACGGCGCCTTCCAGGCCTTCCGCCAGCGTCGGGCCGCCTTCATAGACGGTGTGGGCGCGGCCCTCTTCCAGCGAGCGGCGCATGGCGCAGTTCACCTCGGGCGAAGCGCCCAGGATCTTGATCCCGCGCGGCACCATCTCCACGCCCAGGCCG
>JAXDMH010000286.1:0-4944 GCA_034666225.1 Myxococcales bacterium | reverse complement strand
ACAGCAAGGACATCGTGGTGTGCGTCGGTCCGGGCGGCGTCGGCAAAACAACGACGGCGGCGGCGCTGGCGGCGCTGGCGGCGCGCCAGGGGCGACGCACCCTGGTGTCGACGATCGATCCGGCCCCGCGGCTGGCCGACGCGCTGGGCGTGGGGCGGCTGTCGGGCGAGCCACAACCGGTCAGCCCCGAGGCGTGCCGCACGCTGGGCGTGGCCCAGGACGGCCTTCTGTGGGCGGTGCGCCTGGACACCCAGCGCGCCTTCGCGTCGCTGGTCGAAGAGCAGGTGAGCGATCCAGAGATGCGGCGGCGGATCTTCGCCAACGGAATCTACCGACAGATCACCAGCACGCTGTCCGGGTCGCAGGAGTACGCGGCGACGCTGGCCCTTTACGATCTGAACCGGCAGAAGAAGTTCGATCTGATCGTGCTGGACACCCCGCCCACGGCCAACGCCCTGGAGTTTCTGGAGGCCCCGCGCCGCATCGCCGACGCGGTTTCCAGCCCGGCCCTGCAGTGGTTCGCCCGGCCGCCCGAAAAAATGGGACGCTTTTCCTTGCAGCGGCTGCGTTCGGGCGGGGCCATGGTGATCCGACGCCTGGGCAAGTTCGTGGGCAGTCAATTCCTGGACGACATCGGCGCGTTCCTGGTCGACTTCAACCAGGTGCTGGGGGGATTTCAGGTGCGGGCGCAGCAGATCGATCAGCTGCTGCGGGGCGAGCGAGTGTCGTTTCTGCTGGTGCTGGCCCCGGAGCTGCCGGCCATCGAGGAGGCGTTGTATTTTCACAACCGGCTGCGCGCGGCGGGGCTTCCTCTGGGTGGGTTCATCGCCAACCGCGTGCATCCGATGCCCGGGCTGACCGATGCGCGCGCGCTGGCCGAGCGGCTGGCGGCGCAGCCGGGGCTGGCGGGGTGGCCGCGCGCCGACATCGACCGGGCGGCCGACCGTCTGGCCGGCGAGGCGGTGCGGGCCCAGGCCCTGTGCCAGGCCGAACGCAAGGAGCTGGGACGGCTGGCCCGCGAGGCGCCCGGCATCGGCGTCACGGAGATTCCCCTGCTGGATCACGACATCGAAAATCTGGCCGAGCTGCGGGTCATCGGCGACACGCTGGCTGGCCCGGCCGATGCGGCCACGCCGGCTAGTTTGGTGTAAATACACCGGCAGGTTTTCCTTCATGAGCCAGCCAGTTGTTTCAACGCCGCTTTCGCGGCTGGTCGCGCCCGACCGCCGCAGCGCCGCCGAGGTCCTGCGCGAGATCGAACACCACCTGCCCGCGTCGCGCGTGGTCGAGGTGTACGGCGCGTCGGGATCGCTGGGACCCGCCCTGGCGGCGCACCTGGCGGTACGGGGAGGCCAGCGCGGCGGCCCCTTGGTCTACCTGGTGGCCGACGAGGACACCGCCGAGGCGCGCGTCGACGACCTGGGATTTTTTCTGCCGCATGGCTCGGCCAGCGACGATCCACTGGCGCCGCCGCCCGTGCTGCAGTTGCCGGCGCCCGATGCGTCGCCTTACGCCGAGATGCAGCCCGACCGGCGCAGCATCCTGCGCCGCATGGCTCTGCTGTTTCGTCTGTCGCAGGGGTTCGCCCCCACGGTGCTGGTGGCGTCGTCGTCGTCGCTGTTCCGACGCGTGGTGCCGCGCGGGCCGTTCGACAAGCTGTGCGACGTCATCGAAGCGGGGTCGCCGCTGGACCGCGAGGCGACGCAGAAGATGCTGCTCAGCGCCGGGTTCTCCCGGTCGGCGGTGGTGGAGGACCCGGGCACCTTCGCCGTGCGCGGCGCGGTCATCGACGTTTTTCCGCCGGTGTACAGGCACCCGGTGCGCATCGAGCTGTTCGGCGACGACGTCGAGTCGATCCGCCTTTACGACGCGGCCACGCAGCGGACGTTGCGGCCTCTCGAGACCCTGTTCATTCACCCGGTGCGCGAAACCATCCGCACCGAGGGCTCTGACCCGCGCGCCAAGCTGCTGGCGGCGGCCGACGCGGCCACGTACCCGTCGTCGAAGACGCGTCTTTTGCTGGAGCAGATCGACGAGGGCGAGATGTTCTTTGGCATCGAGGCGCTGGCGCCGGCCTTTCACGCGCGCATGGTGCCGTTCTTTGAATACCTGCCGCCGGACGCGCTGTTCGTCGTGGAAGATCCAGAGGCGGTGCGGGACGAGGCGCGCCGACACGCCTCGAAGCTGCGCGAGAGCGCGGCCACCCGCCGGCACGAGCACCGCCTGGCCCTGGACGCCGCCGAGTTCGTCATGCTGGAGGACGAGGCGCAGGCGGCGCTGGCCCAGCGGGCGCGCGTCGAGCTGCGCGCCGTGGAGATCGAGAGCGGCGCGGGCGATGCCGAGGGCGGCGGTGCCAGCGAGACGCCGGCGCCGCCGCGGGTGCGGCTGGTGAGCGAATCCAACATCACGCTGCGCGCCGAGCTGCAGCGGGCCCGCGCCGACGCCCCGACCGAAGAAGACATCGGCAAGCCGCTGCGCGATCGCCTGAAGTCGTGGCTGGGCGAGGGGCAACGGGTGCGGCTGGTGGCGCCCAACCGCACGCACGCCGATCGGCTGGCCGGCGTGCTGTCGGCCTGGGGCCTGGCCCCGCAGGTGGTGAAGACGGGTGGCGCCGACATTCTGGATCTACTGGCGTCGGGTCGCGACGCGGCCGGCGCGGCGTCGGGCGTGCCGCCGCTGGCGTTGATGCACGGGTCGCTGCAACGCGGGTTTCGCCTGCCGGCCGATCGCCTGGTGCTGGTCGCCGAGGAGGAGATCTTCGGCGCCCGATCGCACCGCGAGGCGCGCGCGCCCTCCGGGCCGGGACTGGGCGAGCTGGGCGAGATCGCCGAGGGCGACGCCGTCGTTCACGACGAGCACGGCATCGGTCGCTATCGCGGCCTGAAGAAGCTGGAGGTGCGCGGCGTCTTTCAGGACTTCATGCACCTGGAATACGACGGGGGCGCGGTCTATGTCCCGGTCTATCGCATCAGCATGGTCCACCGTTACAGCGGCGGTGAGACCGACGGCGTTCGTCTGGACAAACTGGGCGGCAAGACCTGGCTGGAGAAGCGCCGGCGCGTGTCGGCCGAGGCGCGCAAGATCGCCGAGGAGCTGTTGCAGCTGTACGCGCAGCGGGCGGCGCTGTCGGGGCATTCCTTCCCGGCCCCCGACGCTGTCTTCCGCGAATTCGAGGAGACGTTTCCCTTCGACGAGACGCCCGATCAGGCGCGCGCCATCGAGACCGTGCTGACCGACATGCAGAACGGCGTCCCCATGGATCGCCTGATCTGCGGCGACGTCGGTTACGGCAAGACCGAGGTGGCGTTGCGGGCGGCGCTGCTGGCCGTGCTGGGCGGCAAGCAGGTGGCGGTGCTGGCCCCGACCACCGTGCTGGCCGAGCAGCACTTCGTCACGTTCTCGGAACGACTGGCCGAATTTCCGGTCAAGGTGGCGGCGCTGTCGCGGTTTCGCGCCAAGCCCGAGCAACAACAAACCATCGCCGCACTGGCCGAGGGGAAGATGGACATCCTGGTGGGGACGCACCGGATCCTTTCCAAGGATGTGCGCTTCAAAGACCTGGGATTGGTGGTCATCGACGAGGAGCAGCGTTTCGGCGTCACGCACAAGGAACGGTTGAAAGAGCTGCGCACGCAGGTCGACGTGCTGACGCTGACGGCGACGCCCATCCCGCGCACGTTGCAGATGGCCATGGGCGGGCTGCGCGAAATCTCCATCATCGCCACGCCGCCCGCCGATCGTCTGGCCATCCGCACCTTCGTGTGTCGGTTCGATCCGGAGATCCTGGGCGACGCCATCCGCAAAGAGCTGGCCCGGGGCGGGCAGATCTTCTTCGTGCACAACCGCGTCGAGGACATCGCCGAATGGGCGGGGAAAGTGCGCGAAATGTCGCCGCCCGAGGCGCGCATCGCCATCGGCCACGGGCAGATGGCGGAGGGCGAGCTGGAAAAGGTGATGGTGGATTTCGTCGACGGGCGCTTCGACATTCTGGTCTGCACCACGATCATCGAAGCCGGCCTGGACATCCCGCGCGCCAACACCATGATCGTCCACCACGCCGATCGCTTTGGGCTGGCCCAGCTGTACCAGCTGCGTGGCCGCATCGGCCGTTCGCGCGAGCGGGCCTTCTGTTACCTGGTGGTGCCCGAGGAGACGCGCATGACCCCGGAGGCCAAGCAGCGGCTGGCGGTGTTGCAGCGGTTCACCGAGCTGGGGGCGGGGTTTCAGGTGGCGACGCACGATCTGGAGATCCGCGGCGCCGGCGAGCTGCTGGGCGAAAAGCAGCACGGTTCGGTGGCGGCGGTGGGCTTCGAAACCTACGCGAAAATTCTGGAGGAGGCCGTCGCCGAATTGAAGGGCGAGCCGATCAAGCAGGAGTTCGATCCGGAGATCACCGTCGACGTGCCGGCCTTCCTGCCCGACGACTATGTCCCCGACACCGGCCAGCGCCTGGATTTCTACCGCCGGCTGGCCCAGGCCAAGGATGAGGACGACGTGCGCGCCACCCTGGTCGAGCTGCAAGATCGATATGGCCCCCTGCCGGACGAGGCGCGCTTGCTGGGCGAGGTGATGGTCGACAAGACGCTGGTGCGCGCGCTGGGCGCCATCGGCTACGAGCTGGGACCGACGCGCGTGGTGCTGTCGCTGGGCAGCGATACGCGACTGGAGCCGGCGCGCGTGCTGAAGCTGGTGCAGAGGAAGGGCAGCCGCTGGAAGCTGACGCCGGACATGCGGCTGAGCTATGCGTTCGAGGAGCGCGAGAAGATGGACCGCTTGACGGTGGCGCGGGCGCGGCTGCTGGACGTAAAGGGGTGTCTGGTCTAGGGACCGCACCGGCGAGGTTGTAGGGATGGTGGGGGGCGGCTGTACGTGAGGTGGGGCTCCATTCGCTTCGTCGCGGGGCGGGAGCGGTGGGGTTCCCTCCCGTGCTCAAACACCGAACGG
>JAXDMH010000285.1:0-14670 GCA_034666225.1 Myxococcales bacterium | reverse complement strand
CGCGGTCTTGGTGCCGCTCTCGAACATCCATTTGTAGGTGCGCGTTCCCCAGGAATTATCCATGGCCCCGTTCGGGTACATGAAATTCAGGTGGGCCAGCATCAGCTCGGCCGCCTTCTCGACGTGCATCGGCGACGGCAGGATGCGCCCGTAGGCGGCGATGAACCCGATCGACTGGGAGATGTTATAGCCGAGATCGACGCCGCCCCCTTCGCCGTCAATCAGCCCATCGGCGCTGATCGACTGCAGAGTGGTGGCCATCAGGCTGGCCGCCTTGGTGGTCCACACCGGCTTGGGATTGGGCACCGCCCGCGAGGCCAGCAGCAAGGCCACGGCGCCGGTGGGCGTGTAGTTGATGTTGTTGCCGCGCGGAAAATTGGCCGCCACCCAGTCGGCGCTGCGGGTGATGGAGTTGACCCAAAGATTGGCGTCGCTGGCGGTCATGCGCGGTTTCAAGATGACGTAAGCGCCGGCCAGCGAGATCAGCTGGTCGGCCGTGGTGCCGTCCCAGCCCGTGGTCGACGGCCACTCTTCGATCCACGAGCCGTTGGCGATCTGCGTGGTGGTCAGCCAGGTGCCCAGGCGAATGGCCGCGTCGGCGTACCTGGTGTCCTGCTGATACTTGAAGGCGATGGCCAGCGGGTAGACGGCCTCGGCGGCGCGCGAGTGGACAGGATTGCGGCTCGGGTTGGTGCTGGGGCTGACCAGGGCGCCGAAATTCGCCGCGCCATTCTGGGTGATCTGGGTCGTCAGCAGCAGATCGTCCAGCTTGAGCAGCGTCTTCAAGAATTCTTCGCGGGTGGCGGGCAGGGGATTGGGGCCCACCACCGACCCGCCTGCTCCGCCTGTTCCCGCAGCATCCCGGTCGCCGCTGCCGCCGCTGCCGATCGGCTTGCCGGCATCGGTGTCAGCGTCGGTGTCAGCATCAGCCTGGGCGCCGCCCGTGCCGCCCGCCGCCGTGCCGCCCCCGCCGTCGGCGCCGAAGCCACCCCCCGAGCCGGTGGCTCCGCCCGACCCCGACGGGCTGCCGCCGCCCGACGAGCCGCAGCCCAGCAGGCCCCCGGCGCCGGCGCCAGCGCCGACGACCGCGAGACAAGCCAGGCCAATCAACGTGGTGCGCGCTTGTCTCATCGGCGTTCTCGGCGTTCTCCCACGGATCACCATTGACCCCTTTAACAGGCGAAGGCGACCGGACGGGAAGCACCTTCCGGGCGGTGCGCCGTTTTCAGCGAAAGTCGCGCAGATGGCGGCGGGTGGTCGGGCCTTTGGGGCTGTCTTCGCCGCTCTGGCATTCCACGCACAGCTCGACGTACGGCATCAACTCCAGCCGGCGGGGGGAGATCGGCTCTTCACACTCGGCGCAAAGACCAAACAGCTCGGGCTCGGCCTCCAGGCGCTTCAGCGCCGCCTGCACCTTGGTCAGCTCCTGGGCGCGGGCGCGGTTTCGCCCGGACGCGATCACCTGGGCCATCTCGGTCAGCGGAGCCTCGTCGTCGTCGGTCCCCACCTCGGTGGGATCCTTGCGCCCCGGCTCGATGGCCAGGTCGCCTTCCTCCAGGATTTCCGCCTTGAGGCCCAGCAAACGCTGGCGATGGACGTCCAGTGCGGAGGCCTTGGGCATGACTTTTGAGCCTACTGTGGAAGGCCGTCCGTCGCCAAGGCGTTGGACGCACCGCGCGGCCGATCGTCGCCTGACTTTGTGCTGGGGGCATTCGTGTTGTAGACATCGCGTCCCTTGACCACGTTTGCATCCCTTCCGCTGCACTCCGCTCTCGCCCGCGCCCTGACCGTCCGCGGATACGAAACTGCCACGCCCGTTCAGGCCGCCGTCCTGGACCCGCTACACACCGGACGCGATCTCACGGTCTCGTCCCAGACCGGGTCGGGCAAGACCATCGCCTTCGGGGCTCTGCTGGCGCAGACCCTGCTTGTCGAAGGGACGCCCTGGACCCGCGGCACGCGGCCAGCGGCGCTGGTCATCGTCCCCACGCGCGAACTGGCGCAGCAGGTGCGCGAGGAGCTGGGCTGGTTCCTGCAGCAGACGGGCCTGCGCCTGGCTTCCTTCACGGGCGGCACCGGCGTCAGCGGCGATCTGCGCGCCCTGCACCATGGGGTCGACGTGGCGATCGGAACGCCCGGCCGCCTGGTCGATCTGGTCAAGCGCGAACGCCTGGATCTGGGCGGCCTGCGCGCCGTCGTGCTGGATGAAGCCGACGAGATGCTGGACCTCGGCTTTCGCGACGATCTCGAGATGCTTCTGAAGGCGGCGCCCGCCGAACGGCGCACCGTCATGATGTCGGCCACGATGCCGTCGGAGATCCGGGCCCTGGCCCGCCGGTTTCAGCGCGACGCGGTCGCCATCGATCCGCGGACGGCCAACGGCGGGGCGTCCCCGACCGGCCCGACGGCTCACGAGGACATTGCCTATGTCGCGAACGTGGTGGCGCCGGGTGAAAAACTGCCGGCGGTGGTCAACGTCCTGCGCGCCTTTGACCTGCAAGCCGCCGACGAAGCGCGCGCCATCGTCTTCGGCACCACCCGCGAAGGCGTCGCCCAGTTGCACGCGGCGCTGGTGGCGCGTGGTTTTGCCGCCACCGTCATCTCCGGCGACCGCGCGCAGGCCGAGCGCGATCGGGCCCTTGAACAGATGCGCCAGGGCCAGACCAGAATCCTGGTGGCCACCAACGTGGCCGCGCGCGGGCTGCACCTGCCCGACGTCGATCTGATCGTGCACGCCGATCTGCCGCTGAACGCCGAGTCGCTGGCCCACCGCAGCGGGCGCACCGGCCGGGCCGGGCGCAAAGGAACCGCCGTCCTGATCGTCGCCGCCCACGAGCGCCGCAAGGCCGAGCGCCTGCTGGCGGCCGTCAACGCCCGCGCCACCTGGTCCGCAGCGCCGTCGGCGGACGCCATCGCCACCGCCGCCCGCCAGCGCCTGATCACCGACCTGCTGGCGACGCCCGACGCTGCTGCCGGCGCCGCCCCGGGCATCTCTGATGCCGACGTCGAGGCGGTGGTGTGCCAGCTGGAAGCCCAGCAGACGCCGCGCCAGGTGCTCTCGCGGTTGATCGCGCGCGAGCTGGGTCGACTGCCGGCGGGCGAACGACTGACGCCGGTTCAGACCTCGAATGGTTTCTCGCGCGAGCGCGAGGGGCGCCCCGGTCCTGCCCACAGCCGCTCGGATTTCGCCAGCAAAGGGGTCCTCTTCCGCATCAACATGGGGGCCAAGGACAAGGCCGATCCGCGCTGGATGCTGCCGCTCATCTGCCGGCGCGGGGGCGTCACCAGGCGTGAGGTGGGCGCCATCCGCATCGGTCCGCGCGACACCACGTTCGAGATCTCCGGCGACGCGGCCCACGATTTTGCCGTGGCCTCCACGCAGCTGGATCCCCGCGCACCCCACGTCCGCATCGATCGGGTGTCTGCCGGCGCGCAAAGTCAGGATTCGCAGCCGTCGCCGCAACCGCAGCAGTCGCACAAACCGGCGCCGCACCAAAGGCCGCCCGCGATGGCGACACACAAACCGGCGCCGCACCAGAGACCGCCCGCGATGACGACGCACAAACCTGCGCCGCACCACAAACCGGCGGGGATGGCGGCGCACAAACCTGCGCCGCACCACAAACCGTCAGGGATGGCGGCGCACAAACCCGCGCCGCACCACAAACCGGCGCCGCACCACAAGCAGCCGTCGCCGTATCACAAGCCAAAGCCGAAGAGCGCGTAAAGCGCTTCTATGACGCCGAGGCGTCTTCGATCCCGTGGTGCATGGCGATCATGACCAGGGCGCGTTCGGGACCCGCGCTGTATTCGTGGGCGGATTGGTTCTCGTAACAGAACACCTCGCCCGCCCGATAGACGCGATCACCGTCGTGCAGCGTCCCCTCCAGGACCATGTTCCATTCGTGGCCGAGGTGTCGGTGACGCGGGAACGTTGTCCCCGGCGTCATGTGCACCAACCCGGCGTCGACCGCCGCCACCAGGGCAGGTCCCGGGCGAAAATGAATGAGGCGAATACCTTCGCCAGGCCCCGCCTCCCAGTCGCCGGTTCGATCGATGCGCGCGCACAGCGTGCGCACCGCCTCCACGGTCATATCCAGCGCTTGGGACATCGCCGCAAAGAAAGGCTGGAAACGGTCGACGCTTCCCAGGCTGCGCATCAGCCGCGCCAGCACATCACGGGTCGGTTGGACCGGCGTCAGAGCCGCGGCATTTTGCGCCAGTCCTTCCCCGATGGCATCGACCGTGGCCCGCAGCGCCGCCGATTCGTCAATCGCCTGGGCCACGCGCTCCATCTCATCGGGCGGCAGGGTGCCCAGAGCAAACTCGGGGAGGAGTTCCGTCAACTTCGCATTCATGAGAGCTCTCCATTTGTTCGCCGGTCGGGGACGATGCCATCCTTCAGCAGGGCCACCGCGCGGGCCGTGCGCGATTTGACGGTTCCGATGGGAACGTTCAGACGTTCGGCAATCTGGGCGCTGGTCAACCCTTCGAAATAGGCCATCCCGATCACTGCGTTCAACTCGTCGGGCAGCGCCACCACCATGCGGCGCACGCGCTCGCGATCGGTGCCGGTTGTTTCAGGCGGTGCGGCTGACGTCGGGCTTTCCTCGGCCGCGCTTTTCAGGATGCGGGCGCTGCGCGTGCCGGCGTTCCGTCGATCCAGGGCCCGCGACCGCATCCGCGTGACCAGCCAGGCGCGGACGGTTCCCCTGGTCGAATCGAACGTCGCCGCCTGATGCCAGGCCTCGATGAAGACGTCGTGCAGGAGATCTTCCGCCTGGGCCCGATCGCCGACGATGCGCACCCCCACCGCCATCAGGATCGCCGAATGCCGATCGTACAAGGCCGCCAGCGCGCCCCGATCGCCCCGCACCACCGACGCCACCAGCGACGCGTCGTCAGCCAGGCTTGGCGCTGGCGTCACCGTGGGGGTCAGGCTGTCCTCCCGCATGGACAGCTACGGTAGCAGCGGCACGGTGACGATGCCAAGGCCTGACGCAATCCCGCCGATGACTCAGCGCCCGGCGGGACAGGGCGGATTCTGTAGTCCCGGCGTTCCATAGTCGGTGCCGCCGCCGTACGAATGGTAGGCAACCTCCGATTTGCAGTAGTTTCCGGCGACGTTGTTCTCGCCCGGCTTGAGGTGAATCGGATCAACGCTCTGCGAATGTCCGGTTTGGCCGGCGGTCGGCGCGACGTAGTCGAACCGATCAATCAACGCCCCTCCACACCTGATGATGACCGCGTCCGGGTGGTCATTGCCAAACTTGATGCCGGCATAGACATAGTCGGGTGTAAATCCGGGATCGGTGGTGGGCAGCCCGCCTGGCGCAGACAACGCGAAGGTCCGAAAGCTCCCCGGCGGCACCAGGACGACGCGGTTGATGAGGTGCATGTTTCCCCCGTCGTCCAGGATGCCGCAGCCGAACAGGTTGTACGTCACGTCGGCGCTGGGATTGAAGACCTCGAACCACTCACCGAAATCGTCTGAGATCGCGGCGGCGTCAAACAGCATCTCGGAGACCAAGATCTGCCCGGCCAACGAGGGGCTGATGCTGCCGCCAGCGTCGATTGTTTCGCCGTTCGATGCATCGCCGTCCGCGACGGAACCGTCACCGTCTGCTGCCGTCATCGCATCACCGTCATCGGCGGCGTCCATCAGGATGCCTGATTCACTTTCCATATCGACAGAGCCACCATCGGCGCCGGCGCCGCTGTCGGCCAGGTCTTCACCACCCGAACCGCCCGTGGCATTGATGCCGCCGGTGCCGGTCTCGCCGCCGAGATTGCCGCCGCTGCCGGCTGCTCCATCTGGCTGTCCCAAGTCGGCCTTGGTGCAACCGATCGTCAGGAGCAACGCGGCGAGAGCGCCAAGTGGTCCACTGCCGACCCTGGATAGCGTTCTAAACAAAGCAAAGCCTCCCCAAGGCTATACCACGAATAACATTTAACGTGTCAAAACAGTAATCGACAATACATAAATTTGCCAGTCGGCCCGCAGGCCACCGTCGGCTGGGCGTCCGGTTTGTCTTTCTTCGACCACAAGATTGCGCCGACGACGCCAATACCGATCGCGCCGGCGGCCAGGCCGATGGTCAGTCCCCGGGTCAGGCTACGTTCGCTGTCCAGCGTGCTCTGATTTCTGCAAGTCGTGCTTTCCTTGCACACGCTCAGTTCGTTTTCGCGCGAATGCCAGGCCACTCCGGCGATCACGGCGCCTACGGCCAGCGCCCCGCTCCCGGCGAACCACCAGCCGACGTGGCTGCGGTGCGATTCGTTGTCCGTCGCGGGCGGTGGTTGTGGCGGCAACGGTTCGTTGGGGGCCGGGTTGGCCGGCAGCGGTTGCTCGACCAGACGGAGGCGGAAATCCAGGTCGCGGTTTTCGCCGCCGAAAACATGGATGTCGCGGACCTCGGCGATGCGTCCGACGGCGTCGACGGAGATGGTGTGTCGCCCCAAGCCCAAGGTGATGCGTCCATCGCCATCGATCACCGGCACGTCGCCGTCGACCCGCACCGTCGCGTCCAGCGGGAGGGGGTGAATGGCGAAGTGGGCGGTGAAGGCCTTGGTCTTCTCCATCAGCCCCTCGACCTGCCGCCGCTGACTATCGGTCAGCGGCTTGCGCTTGTCGGCCAGCGATGCCTGCAGCGCGCGGTAGGCTTCGACATAGTCGCGCAGTTCGAACGAAGCCATTCCGATGCCGCGCAAGGTGCGCGCATTCGGTGACAGATCGTTGGCCCGCCGAAAAAGCGCGCGCGCCTCGTCGAATCGCCGGGCGTCATACTCGGAGACCGCGTCGGCCAGCAGGTTGCGGTACTGCGCGGTGTCCGGTTGATCAGCCGCACGCGCCGAGATCGAGGCGAACAGGAAGGCGATGACGGTGATGGATGAGACCCAAGCGTTTTTAGAAATCATCGATGGTGATGCGCCCAGCGCGCGAAGGAGGGGTAGACGAGGGAAAGTTTGGTTGGGAACGATTGGCAGGCGGGTTGGTCGGAGAGGAGGTCGCTTCGGACGACCTGGTGGGACGGGACGGTCGAACCGGGTTGTGATCGCGCGGCTTGGCCGGCGCGCCGCTGGGACCGGCGGTCCCCGTGCCGGGGTGCAGGCCGCCGGCGGTTTCGGCCGACGGCGTTACCTGGCCTGGTTTGCCGGGCGATTCGATCGATGGCGCGTTGACGGTGTTGACCACCGGTTTGGCCGGCGGCATCGACGGCGGTGGAGGGGATTGCGTGGGGAAGCCGGGCTGGACGTTGTTCGTCGCGGTCTGCGGCTTCTGTTTGTCCGGCACCGGATAGCGGGCGTCGATGATGAGCTTGGTCGCCAGCAACACCAGCACCACGGCCACAGCGATGGCGACGCGCTTCTGCCAGTTGGCGCGAGGCGGTATCAGCTTGATGGTGCGATCGGTGGTGGGGTTGGCCGGGAGCGGCACCGGGCCGGTGGACAGCTGTTCCGCGCGCACAAATGATTCCAGCGCAGCGATGAAGGCGGGCACGTCCTGAAAGCGCGCGTCCACGTCGCGGGCCATGGCGCGATGAACGATCTTCTCCAGCTCGACCGGAACGTCCGGCCGCAACGATCGCAACCGCGGCGGATCCTGGGTGGCGATGGTCACCATCAACGCTGAGTAGATCTCGCCTTGGTAGGGGGGACGTCCGGTCAACATCTGGTACAGGACGCAGCCCAGCGTATAGACGTCGGTGCGCTGGTCGATCTGTTTGCCGCCGCGGACCTGCTCGGGCGCCATGTAGATGGGCGTGCCCACCAGGCCGCCGGTGGCGGTGATGTTGACGTCGTCGACGCCGTCAGCCGCCAGCTTGGAGACGCCAAAGTCCAGCACCTTGGCTTCGCCGCGCTGGTTGTCCCCGACCCGGCAGAGAAAAATGTTGTCGGGTTTCAGGTCGCGGTGAACGACGCCGTGAGCGTGAGCGGCGGCCACGCCTCGCATCGCGGGAATCAGCACGGCGATGGCCACCTCGGGCGTGAGCACCTTCGTGCGCAGCAAGAGCTGAGAAAGGGTTTCGCCTTCCAGGAGCTCCATCACCAGACAGGTCGCTCCCTGGTGCTCGACCACGTCGAACACGGTGACCACGTTGGGATGATTGATGCGGCCGGCGGCCAGCGCTTCCCGTTTGAACCGTGCTCGCGCCTCATCGGTCGCAGCCAGCGCCGGGTTGATCCTCTTGAGCGCCACCCGCTTGCCGGTGCGGACGTTCACGGCGGCGAAGACCTCCGCCATGCCACCTTTACCAATCAGCCTTTCGATCTGGTACTTGCCGGCGATCAGTCCAGGTTGGCCGGGTCCGATCACGACCATCGTCCCGCTGCCCCGTGACCTGGAGGATTCCACGCGACGTTATTGAAGCGCACCTGTCTCCCGGCTGCAAGGCTAGGCAACGTTTTCACTTGGAGCAATGCAAGTGTTGCAGATTACTAGCGATCAAATCCACCATTGGTTGGCCGAGGAATGCACGATTTCTTTTCGTAACCGGGTTGTCACAAATGGTGCGCTGCGTGTGGGTTTTCGTGGGACTCGACGCTGATCGTCAACGCGGGGGGTGAGCGTGGGGTGGAGACGATAATGGACAATTCGACTGGCAACTCCGGGAATAACTGATCCGTTCGACGTTGCAGCGAACAATGCCGCCCGCACCGCGTGCCATGTTACGATGCGGCCCGCTGGCATTATTGCGTCTTCCCACCGAGAGGATGATTCATGAGGTTGCATCTCTTAGCTTGGTTGAGCCTCGGCATTCTGGTCGCTCACGGATGTGGAGGCGGCTCGTCGTCGAACAAAGATGCGTCCAAGGACGCGGTCGACGCTTTGTCCGAGCGTGGGACTGATTCGGCGCCAGACGATACCGCCGGCGGTGACACTGGTCAGCCAGGGAATGACGGCGGCGACGTCGCCGGCCCAACCGCTTGTGCCACGCCGACA
Source organism: Myxococcales bacterium (assembly GCA_034666225.1). Taxonomy (GTDB): domain Bacteria; phylum Myxococcota_A; class Polyangia; order Fen-1088; family Fen-1088; genus DATKEU01. Next base: position 5,726 of record JAXDMH010000285.1, on the reverse strand, counting down.
GAATGTCCGGGCCAGGATTCGGACTGTTCGCATCGCACGTGCAACGACGGCCTGTGCGGGATCGGCCACGAGCCTGTGGGCAAGGTGCTGTCGTCACAGACCGTCGGCGATTGCCAGGTACGCAAGTGCGACGACAACGGTCAGACCGTGACGTCGGCCGACGACGCGGATGTTCCCGACGATCTCAATCCGTGCACGAAGGACATCTGCAGCAACGGCGTTCCTTCTCACACGGCCCAGCCAGAGAACACGTCGTGCGGCGGAGCCATGCTGTGCAACACCACCGGTCAGTGTGCGGGCTGTGCGGTGGCCAGTGATTGTCCGGGCACCGACAGTGATTGCCGCGCCCGCGTCTGCACGAACGGGACGTGCGGGTTCAACTACCAGCCGGCAGGTACCGCGCTGGCGGATCCAACCAAAGGGGACTGCAAGGGCCTGCAATGTGACGGACTGGGCGTCGCGCAGGTCGTGGACCTGGGCAGCGATTTGCCCGGCGACGACAATCCCTGCACGCTGGATCAATGCAACGCCGGCACACCGACCTTTGGTCCCGCCCCGCGCAGCACCGCTTGCGGTGATGGGAAGGTCTGCGACGGGCAATCCCACTGCGTGGCCTGCCTGACGGCAGCCAGCTGCCCCGGCGTGGACGACGACTGCACCACCCGGACCTGCACCAGCGGCGCCTGCGGGTTCGTTTACGCGCCATCGGGCAAAGAGGTCCTGGCTCAGATTACCGGTGACTGCAAGAAGGCGGTCTGTGACGGGCAGGGCGCCGTCACTGCCGTCAACGACAACACCGATCCGCGTATCGACAACAATGCCTGCACCGACGACGTCTGCACGGCAGGAACACCGTCCAATCCACCCACCGCCGCGCAGACTGCCTGCGGTGGCAATTTGAAATGCGACGGTGCCGGCCACTGCCTCGGTTGCGTCAGCGCCGCGGATTGCGGAGCCAACACCGAATGTCTCTCCTACGCTTGCACCAGCGGTCAGTGCGTTCCGTCGTACGCCAGTGCGGGAACCGTGGTCGCCGGACAGACGGCCAAGGACTGCAGGAAGAACCAGTGCGACGGCCTGGGCGCTGTGGTCAACGTTTCTGATGACAGCGATCTGCCGGTCGATGGTCTTGCCTGCACGGCCGACGTCTGCACCGCCGGGACGCCGTCAAATCCGGCGCAGCCTATCGGCACGGCCTGCACCGAGGGCGGAGGCAGCCACTGCAATGGCAGCGGCGGCTGTGTTCAGTGCATCACCTCCGCCGACTGCGGCGCCGACACCGAATGCAAGAAGTTCACCTGCAGCGGGCAGGGCGTGTGCGGCCGGAACGATCCCGCCGCCGGCACGGTCATGACCACCCAGACGGCCGGCGATTGCAAGACCGCCATCTGCGACGGCCAGGGTGGAACCAGCACGCAGAACACCGACACCGACGTCCCTAATGACAGCAACGCATGCACCAACGACCTGTGCAGCGCTGGTACACCGTCTCATTCGTCGGCCGCTCAGGGAACAGCCTGCGGGACCAACCGGACCTGCGACAGCAGTGGTAACTGCGTGGGTTGCGACGTTGCGGCGGATTGCGGCCAGAACACCGCGTGCAAGGTGTTCACCTGCAACAATCATATGTGCGGGCGAAACGATCCCGCGGACGGGACCGCGTTGCCGGCTGGGTCTCAGACCGCGGGCGACTGCAAGAAGGTGGTGTGCGACGGGGCGGGGGCGACGCGGATCGCGAACGACGACACGGACGTCAGCAGCGACGCGAACGCCTGTACGAAAGACCTCTGCAGCAACGGCGTGGCGTCACACCCGAACGAGGCCATCGGTAAGGCATGCAGTCAGAACAGCGGCGTGATGTGCGACGGCGCCGGGACCTGCGGGGCGTCGCTGGTGCGCATCAACGAGGTCGAGTCGAGCGACCCCGCCAGCGGGCCCGACTGGATCGAGCTGTACAACACCTCGGCGGTCAGCACGATCGACATCTCTGGCTGGATCTTCAAGGACAACGACGATACGCACGCCTACATGTTCCCTGCCGGCACCACGATTGGTCCGCACGCTTTCCTGGCCTCGGACGCCTTCAACATAGGGGCGGGCAATTTCGGATTGGGCGCCTCCGACCAGGCCCGTCTGTTCGACCCGTCGGGCGCCACGCTTTTCGACACGTATACATGGACGACGCACGCGGCACAGACGTACGGGCGCTGCCCGGACGGCACGGGTGGCTTTGTCGACACCGTCGCGGCCACCCGGGGCACCGCCAACAGCTGTCCCTGATTTTTTCTGATTAAAGAACCGTCAGTTTGGTCCGCAAAATCTGAGAGGATAAAAAGATGCGCTCACGCCACCTAGTCCTTGCTGTGATCAGCCTGCTGTCATTTTACGGATGCGGCGGATCGTCACCGGGCAACCGCGACGCCGCTGACGGCTCTGTTGATACCAACAAAGACACACCGTCGGACAAAGCGACCGATGGTGCCGGTGGAGCGGGTGCTGACGCCAAGGACGCCCCTGACGTGGCGGATGTCCCGAAGGTCGACGCCTCGACCGACAGTACGGACGGTGGCGGCGAAGTCGGCGGACCGCCTCCCTGCACCGCGGCCACCGAGTGTCCTGGCCAGGATTCGGAGTGCAAGCATCGGACTTGCACGGCAGGCGTGTGCGGCACCGCGAATGAAGCCACCGCCAAAGTCCTGGCCACCCAGGTCATCGGCGACTGTCGCGTCCGCCAGTGTGCCGCCGACGGTACGGTCGCCACTCTCATCGATGACAAGGACATTCCTGACGACCTGAATTCATGTACCAAGGATGTCTGCACCGCGGGCGTCGCCTCTCACGCGCCGCTGGCTAAAGACACCGCCTGCGGCGGGGGCAAGCTGTGCAACGCCACCGGCCAGTGTGTCGGATGCAATACCGCCGCTGACTGTCCGGGAGCCGACACCTTCTGTGGCACCCGCACCTGCGTTCAGAACACCTGCGGCGTGACGTTCAAGGCCGAGGGGACCAAGCTGGTGGACAGCCAATCGGGCGACTGCAAGATCCAGCAGTGCGACGGCAAGGGGGTCATCCAGACCGTGGCCAGCGCCACCGATCTCCCCGTCGACAACAACCCGTGCACGCAAGACCAATGCAACGGCACCACCCCGACGCACCAGCCGGTGGCCCGCAACACCACCTGCGGCGCCGGCCAGGTCTGCGACGGCGCGTCCCACTGCGTGACCTGTCTGACCGCGGCGAGCTGCCCGGGAACCGACACCCAATGCCAGTCACGAACCTGCGTCAGCGGCAGCTGCGGTATGAGCTTTGCGACGGCGGGCAAGGCCGTCACCGGGCAGGTCAGCGGCGACTGCAGCAAGAAGCAGTGCAATGGCACAGGCATGATTGTATCGGTTGTCGACAGCACCGACCCGCTGGTGGACAACAATCCCTGCACCAAGGATCTGTGCGACAACGGCCAGCCGTCCAATCCGCCCTTGGCCGCGCGCACCAACTGTGGCGCCAACCTTCAGTGTGACGGCGCCGGTAAGTGCGTCACATGTTTGACGACCGCTGACTGCCCGGGAGCTGACACTGAATGCCAGTCCCGCACCTGCACGGCTGGCACCTGCGGCATTGCTTTCAAGGCCGCCGGCACGCTCGTGTCGAACCAGACGGCGGGCGACTGCAAGCAGAACCAGTGCGACGGCAAGGGCGTCGTCACGACCGTTGTCGACGACGGCGACACGCAGAATGACAACAACCCCTGCACCGACGACCTGTGCAGCGGCGGCACGTCCTCGCATCCCAACAAGGCAGCCAAGGTCACCTGCGGCACCAGTTTGGAGTGCGACGGGGCCGGTCACTGTGTCGGCTGCGTCGCCGATGCAGAGTGCGGCACCAACACCGAATGCGTCACCTTCAAATGCACCAGCGGCACCTGCGGCAAGACGTCCACCGCCGCCGGGACGCCGGTGATGGCGCAAACCGCCAAGGACTGCAAGAAGAACCAGTGTGACGGTGCCGGCAATGTCGCCACGGTTGTCGACGATTCCGATGTCCCTGTCGATGGGTTCACCTGCACCATGGACGTCTGCATGGCCGGCGCGCCGTCGAACCCGGCCTTGCCGCTGGGGACGACGTGCGCCCAAGCGAACGGCACGATGTGCAACGGCACCGGCTCGTGCGTCCAGTGCATCACGGCTGCTAACTGCGGTACCGACACCAGCGGCTGCAAGTCATTCACGTGCACAGTGGGAGTTTGCGGCGTCGTCAACGCCCCCTCGGGATCGGCGCCGACGAACGTGGATCAGACCGCGGGCGACTGTCAGAAGATCGTTTGCAATGGCAGCGGCGCCAGGACCAGCATCGACGACAACACTGACAAGCCGGTGGACAACAAAGTCTGCACCGACGACCTCTGCACGACCGGCGTGCCATCGAATCCGCCGTTCGGTACCAATGTGACCTGCAACGCGAACGGGGGAACTCACTGCGACGGTGCAGGTGCCTGCGTGGTATGCAATGTAGACGCTGAATGTGTCACGCCCATGGACAATTTCTGCTTGAAACACACCTGTGTGAACCATGTCTGTTCGGACACCAGCAGTCCGCCAGAGAATACGATTGTGACGACGATGCAGGTGGCCGACGATTGCCAGGACGTGATCTGCGGCGGCAGTCATAACATCACCTCGCGGCTCAACCCCACGGACGACGATGACTCCAATCCTTGTACGACGGATAGCTGCAATGGAGACACACCGGTTCACTCGCCAATCGCCGAAGGTTCGGCATGCGGCAACGGGAAGTGTAACGCAGCGGGGCGGTGCGATAGCTGCCTCCACGACAGCGATTGCGGAATGTCCACCGACTGCGCCGCTCAGGTATGCAACACCAGCACAGGCAAGTGCGGCACGCAACTAGCTCCGGCCGGTTTCGTTCCGCAAAACGGTCAAACGTCAGGAGACTGTAAGAAAGTACAATGCGATGGTGCCGGAAACGCTGCTCCGGTGGCCGATCCAACGGATAACGATGACGGAAATTCCTGTACCACAGACTCCTGCTCGGGCACGAACGCCGTCCACATGCCAGTCGCGACGGGAACCAGTTGCACAGCTGCAACTGGACCGGCTATGGTGTGCAGCGCATCGGGCGTCTGTGTCGGCTGTAATACCGATGCTGATTGCGGCGGCACCAGCCCCGATGGGTGCACGGTCAATGTCTGCAACACGACCGACCACATATGCGGTCGGATGGACCCGGGCGCCGGGTCGCTGGCCATCAGTCAGACTGCCCAAGATTGCAAGAAAAACGTTTGCGACGGCAACGGCAATGCAGTGTCGGCCAACGATGACAATGACGTCTTTGACGACGGCAACGCTTGCACACAAAATCTCTGCATCAATGGCATGCGATCCAACCCCCCGATGACTGCGGGAACGACAACTTGCAGTCAAAATGGCGGCACGGTTTGCGACAAGTCTGCCCAATGTGTTCCGACATTCATGACGGTGAGGGTTGGCGATTCCGCCAGCACGACGGCACTCGCCGCGATCACGGCGGTCGTTAGTGTCGAAGAGTACACGGTCAGCGATGGGACCTTGGTTCGCCGGATCACTGTACCGGCGGCTGGTGCGACAAACGCCTTCACATTGGGAGGGAGCGCCGGTTCCGAAGGTGGGTTGGCACTGTCGGGTAACGGAAAATTTGTCACTCTGGCCGGTTACAAGACCGCTGCCGGCAAT
>JAXDMH010000284.1:0-5245 GCA_034666225.1 Myxococcales bacterium | reverse complement strand
CGGTGACGACAACGATGACAACAACATCCCGCCGTTCTTCCGGCGGTTCTTCGATTTCGGCGGCGGTGGTGAGGGATTTCAGGGTCCCAATCCCGGGCCCACCCACGGTGTCGGCTCTGGATTCATTCTGGATACCAGCGGAAACATCGTGACCAACCGCCACGTCATTCAAGGCGCCACCAAGGTCACCGTCACCTTCAACGACGGCAAGGAATATCCGGCCAAGGTGGTGGGCAAGGACGCGCAGACCGACGTCGCCGTAGTGCGCCTGGAAAAGCTGCCGGCCAATTTGACGGCCGCTCGGCTGGGCGATTCCGACAAGCTGGAGGTCGGCGAGTGGGTGGTGGCCGTGGGGAGCCCGCTGGGTCTCGAACAGACGGTCACCGCTGGCATCATCAGCGGTAAGGGTCGGCCGGGGCGGCACGTCCAGATGTCCGGCAAACGCGTGCGGGGATACATCCAGACCGACGCCAAGATCAACCCGGGAAACTCCGGCGGCCCGCTGGTCAACCTCGACGGTGAAGTGGTCGGCGTGAACACGCTGATCCAGGTCGGCGCCGGCGGAAGCTACGGCTTCGCCATCCCGGTCAACGAAGTCCGCCGGGTCGCCCAGGTCCTGCTGAAGGACGGGCGCATGCGGTACCCGTACCTTGGCCTTTTGCTCAGCGACGTGAAGGATCTGGACGACGCGCAGAAGGCGAAGATGGGCGCTGCCGCAAAGACCCTTCCCGCAAGCGGCGCGTACGTCGCCGAGTTGACGCCCGGCGCCCCGGCCGGCCAATCGGGCATTCGCCCGGGTGACGTCATCACCACCATCAACAGCCAGAAAGTCGCCGGAGCCGCCGACGTCGTCGACTACGTTTCGTCGCAGTCGATCGGAACGAAGGTGACGCTGCAGTATGCACGCGACGGCAAGTCAGGCTCGACCCAGGTCACCCTGGGAGAACTGCCCGACGAGGACGCGCGCCAACCGCAGGCCTCGGGAAAGGTCGGCCTTGGCCTGCAGACGCTGACGCCTGACGTTGCCGATTCGCTGGGCCTGGGCCGGTCCGCCAAGGGCGCGGTCGTCACCGAGGTGACGCCGGGCAGCCCCGCCGAACGGGCCGGCCTCAAGCCGGGCGAGGTCATCTTCGAGATCGACCGCAAGCCCATCGCCACCTCGGAGCAAGCCGCCGAGGCGCTGCGGGCCCCCCAGCCCAACGGCCACCTGATGCGCGTGCGGGGCAACGGCGGAACGCGGTTCGTCACCGTCAAGTAGCCAGCGGCTCGTCGTTCTCCAGAATGACCTGGGTGATCTCGGGAGGCGCGCCCAGACGCATGGGCGGTCCCCAGAATCCGGTCCCGCGGCTGACGTAAATCTGGGATTCGCCGCGCCGGTGCAGGCCGGCCACGAAAGGCTGCTGCAGGCGCACGAAATAGGTGAACGGCCACAGCTGGCCACCGTGGGTGTGCCCGGAAAGTTGCAAGCCGACGCCAAAGCGTTGCGCCAGCGCGAACGATCGCGGCTGGTGCGCCATCAGGACGACTTCACGGTTGGGATCGCGCCCGCCCAGCGCCTTCTCGATGGCGGTGGCGTGATCGAAGGCGTCAAAACGGGCGGCCGAATAGTCGTCCACGCCGGCCAGTTCCAGAGCCGCCTCGCCATCGCCGATGGTGACCCGTTCGTTGCGCAACACGCGGATGCCGATGCGCTGCAACTCGGTGATCCAGGCGGAGGCGCCCGAATAGTATTCGTGGTTGCCGGTGACGAAGTAGACGCCATGGCGGGCCCGAAGCGCGGTCAAGGCTTCGATGGCGTGGCGCAGGTCGACGACGCTGCCGTCGACCAGATCGCCGGTGATGGCGACGATGTCGGGCGCCAGCGCGTTGGTGCGGCGGACGATCTCCTCGACGAACGAACGCCCGCGGGCCGCGCCGACGTGCATGTCGGTCAGTTGAACGATCGACAGGCCGTTCTGTGCCGGGGACAAGCGCTTCAAACGAACGCGTACCCGCCGCACGTCGACGGGACCCAGCGCCGACTGAACCGCGACCAGACCCAGCGCGCTCGAGAGAGCGACCGCCGCGCCCCCCAGCACGCGCGCCAGCCAGGTGCGCCGTGCCGGATCGAGCTGGCCACCGTCGCCGCGCCAATAGCTGGCCAGTCGATAGCCCCCCCGGACCACGTCGCCGCCCAGCAGCGCCAGCGACAGCATGAACACCAGCCCCAGCCAAACGTAGGCCGGCCAGCCGATCACGCGTCGCAGCTCGGGGTGGCTGCGACCGAGAAACAGGGCCGCCGGGATGGCCAACGCCAGCAGCAATAGAAGGCCCAGCGCCAGCTGATTCCAGGGCGCAGGCAGATGCGTGTCGCGAATCAGACGCGCCCAAATGTAAACGTGCATCCCCGCCAGAATTCCAAGGACCATCAAAAGAAAAACGATCATCGCGGCCACACGTCCCATCAGATTGGCGAAGTCCTACTTCCCGTCGGGGGGATTGTCGACCTCGTCGACGACGCCTGCCAGAAAGTCATCGCCGGCTGTTTTTCACGGCCTTGTGTGGCGACCGCGCCACTTGTGTCAGGTTTCGGACGTCGCGCTAACACCCAAGGCGCGATCAGATCGGGCTTTGCCCTTTGGCATCGCAGTTGCGTAGCAATGGCCAACTAGGAGGCGCACATGGCCATCGCGACCGCATCGCTTGCAATGGACTCGTTCGGAAAACCAGTTAGCCCAACCATCCCAACCATCGTCAGCCCGGAACTGGCAGCTCTTCAGTCGAGTGAGCTCTTTGTAAAATTTTCGCCCATCCTTCTGAAAACGCTGGCTGCCCGCAGCACCCTCAAGCAGCTCGGGCGCGGGTCGGTTCTGGGGGCCACCGGCTCGGTCCCTGACCATACGTTCCTGGTCGTGCGCGGACGGGTCCGCGCCGTGCGTCGCGGCGCCAACGGACGCGAAATCACGGTCGAGAGTTTCCGCGCTGGCGATCTGCTGGCCGACGCGCTGGCCGCGCCTGATCAGCCGCTGGTCAATGATTGGGAGGCCACCGAGCCGACGACGGTGGTGTCGACCGCCCGCGAGGTCTGGCTGGCCAACGCGCCCGCCGTGGCCGAGCTGGCGCCGGCGCTGTCGCGGCAGCTGGTCCGCCGCCTGAATCGATCTCATGACCTGGCGGTGCGGTTGGTGCTGACCGATGTGCACGGACGGGTGGTATCCGCGCTGGTCGCCCTTGGTCACCAAGTGGGGCAGGGGGTTGGCGACGGCGTTCTGATTCGTCAGCGGCCAACGCAGCAAGAGCTGGCCAACCTGGTGGGCGCCTGCCGCGAGACGGTGTCGCGCGTGGTGTCGGATCTGGCTCGCCGCGGGCTGGTCCAGGCCCAGGGACGGGGCCTTCTGATCAGCAACCGCCTGGTGGAGGGCAACGCCTGAACAGAAATTGACGCCTGGTCGAACGCAAGGGAAAGTAAACAGGTTTTGGCGACGCATCCCAGAATTGGGGCGGCCGGGGGTCCCGTCGCCCCGCTGTCCGAGGTCGACATTCGCACGTCGATCCGGCCAACCGTCGCAACGATCGATCTGGGAGCGATCACCCGCAACGTGGGGCGGATGCGCGCCGCCGTCGGGCCCGGCGTCAAGCTGTGGGGGGTCATCAAGGCAGACGCTTACGGCCACGGGGCGGTAGCAGTCGGGCGGGCGCTGGAGTCGGTTTGTGACGGACTGGCGGTGTCGCTGGTCGAGGAGGGCCTGGAGCTGCGCGCCGCGGGCCTGCGCGGTCCTGTCATTGTTCTTGGCGCCTATTACAACCGCCATCACCGCGAGGTTCTGGATGAGGGGCTGACCCCCGTCGTCTACGATCCCGGCGACCTGGAACGGTTCGCCATGGCCGCCGCCGGGCGCGGGCGCAAAGTATCGGTCCACCTCAAGGTCGACACGGGCATGAGCCGCCTCGGTGTCGCCGTCGACGATCTGCCGGCGATGCTGGATCGATTGCCGGCCCTGCCCGGGCTGTCGCTGGCGGGGCTCTGCACGCATTTCGCCTCGGCGGACGTTGCCGACGGGGCCGCGACCGAGGAGGCCCTGGCCCGGTTTCGTGGCTGCCTGGATTTCGCCGCGCAACGGGGACTGGTCGATCTCACCAACCATGCCGCCAATTCGGCCGCTGCCGTCCGATTTCCGGACGCCCGCCTGGACGCCATTCGGCCAGGCCTGGCTTTGTACGGCGTGATGCCGTCGGCGCACGTGGGCCTGGCGGGCGTGGAACCTGCGCTACGCTTGAGCACGAAAATCATGGCCCTGCACGACGTGCAACCGGGGATGACGGTCAGCTACGGCGGTCTGTGGCGGGCAGGGCGTCCGTCGCGCATCGCCACGCTGCCGGTCGGGTACGCCGACGGTTACCCGCGCCACGTGCGCGACGCCTCCGTTCTGCTGCGGGGGGCGCGGGCGCCCATTGTGGGCGCTGTCTGCATGGACATGTTGATGGTCGACGTGACCGATGTGGCGGACGCCGGGGTGGGGGACGACGTGACCTTGATCGGCGGCGACGGCGGCCAGTCAATCACGGTCGACGATCTGGCGCGCTGGGCCGGAACGATCAGTTATGAGATTCTGTGCGGCATCTCGAAACGGGTGCCTCGCGTGTACAACCTTGCATCTCAGCGGCCAGCCAGGCCGCCTCAAACGCCGCAGGGCTCATGACCGAACTTTCTTCGGCAGGTCGCCAGCGCCCCGCCCCCAGCGCCGCTCCAGAGGAACGCCCTTTTTTGAAGGAGATGCGCGACGCGGCCATTGGTCCTGTGCGCCTGGTGCTCGGCTATTTCGGCGAGCACTCGATGTTGTTGTGGGACGCCATCAAGTGGCTTTTCCGCCCTCCCTTCCGGCTGCGGTTGTTTCTGGATCAGATGGAATTCGTGGGCGTCGGCTCGCTCCCCATCATCTTGCTGGTGGGGTTCTTCTCGGGCGCCGTCGCCTCCCAGCAGGCCATCGCCGCGCTGGAGATCTTCCGCCAGGAGAGATACGTCGGCGCCACGGTCGGTCTGTCGCTGGCTCAGGAGCTGGCCCCCGTCTTCACCGCGCTGATGATCACCGCGCGCGCCGGTTCGGGGATGGCCACCGAGCTGGGATCGATGCGCATCACCGAACAGATCGACGCGCTCAGCACGTTCGCGGTGAACCCGGTTCAGTACCTGATCAGCCCGCGTCTGGTGGCGACCACTCTGATGATGCCGGTCATGACCATGGTCTTCAACGTGGTCGGGCTATTC
>JAXDMH010000283.1:0-4550 GCA_034666225.1 Myxococcales bacterium | reverse complement strand
CCTGCACGCCAGCTCCCGATGCCGACCCGAACGGGTGCTCGCCCCTCTCTTGCGTCGGCGGCGGCTTCCTGTGCCCGCCCAACACCGACTGCAAGGCGGGCTCGACGGCGCCGCACAACTGCGAGCGACGCACCTGCACTTCGGACAAGAACTGCGACTGCGGCGCCTGCATCGGGGGCGGTTGCAGGGATAAGCTTTACGTATGCTCACCACCACCGGCCGCGTGATGAGCGTTCTCATGCGTCGCTCGCCGTACCCGCGTTTGTCCTTGCTTCAAGCTCTCCTGGAGGTGACCAATGCTTTTTGCGCTGATGGGAATGCCGTCTCCGGAATCGAGGACGAGACGTCAGTTTTGGTTCAGGGCGTCGATTGCGGGCGCATTGCTACTCGCGTCCGCTTGCGGCTCAAACGCCCCGCTCAAAAACACCGGCGCCGGCGGCAGCGCGAAGGGCTCAGCCAGCGGCGGCGCCGACGGAGCAACGGGAGGGAGCGCCGGGGGCGCGGCAGGAAGCGCGGCTGGCTCGTCCGGCGGCAGTGCTGGGGACGCGGCGGGGAGCGCGGGAGCTGGTCCTTGCCCCTCGCAACCGCCAATCGCTGCCACGTCGTGCAACGTGGCGAGTCTCATCTGCGAGTACGGCGCGGATCCGAATCCGTTTTGTCGAACGTACGCGCGCTGCGAGCAGGGGCTATGGCAGCTCGCCGCGGTGTCGATGACCGAATGCCCGTCGACTACGGCCACCACTTGCCCCACCACGCTCGAAGCGGCCCGAGACACCGCATGTAACGAAAAGGGCGCCTGGTGTACTTGGGCCCCGGGCACGACGTGCAAATGCACCGACTGCAGGCCGGGGCCGACCGGCGACTACTGCACCGGAAATCCGACCTGGCATTGCGCAAAGAACAGCGCGGGCTGCCCCGTCGGCATTCCGCCGTCCGGGTCATTGTGCTCAGGCGATCAGCCCTTCTGCACCTATGGGTGCGAGTACGGAACGCGGCGATGCACGGCAGGGATCTGGGAGGAGGAGCCGGGTTTGTGCCCGATGTCGACGCGCACCGTGAAGGAAGACATCCGCTACTTGTCCCCGGCGGAGATTGATCAACTCGCCGCCCAGACGGAGGCGATGCGGGTCGCGAGCTACCGATACCGCGGTTCCGCCTTCGGGACCCCTGGCAGGCATCTGGGCTTCATCATCGAAGACAGCCCCGACGTGCCAGCGGTGTCGTCAACCCACAAGACGGTCGATCTCTATGGCTTCGCGAGCATGCTGCTGGCAACGTCCCAGGCACAGGCGCGAAGAATCGATGCGCTGGAACGCGAGGTGGCACGTCTGCGGAAACGGCCATCGCGAGCAAGCCACGCGGGCCCGGATTTCTAGCGCGGCGAGAGCCCGAACTTTGAAGGTGTTGTGGACGACCCCTCACGGCAAGAGGTCGGTTTCGACCGTCGCACAGGGAACCTGGACAGCACAACTCAAAAAGGGCTCGCACCGTCGACGCGACGACGAGCCGTTGGGTCGGGTCGTAAATGAACTCAGAACCCGCTAGACCAGCAGTCCGTCCAGGGGTGCTTTGCCGGCGGTGCCGAAGGTGGTGACCGGGACGCCCAGGGCGTTCAGCATGGTGACGAACAGGTTCCCCTGCGGCGCCTTCGGGAACGCCATGTGCTGGCCGGTTTTTAGTTTGCCGCCGGCGGTACCCAGCAGCAGGATGCCTTTGTTGTCCTGGTCATGGGAGATGCCGTTCATGATCTCGCTCGACATGAAGACCAGGCTGTTGTCCAGCATGGTGGACCCGCCTTCGTCGATGGCGTCCAGCTTCTGGCAGAAATAGGCCAGTTGCGAGACGTGCCAGGCGTCGATCTTCGGCAAGGCGTTGGCATCCTGGGCATGGGCCAGGCCGTGGTGATCACCGCTGATGTTCAACCAGGGAAAGCTGGTGGCGCAGGATCCGCCGCCGTTCCCGAGCATGAAGGAGATCGACCGGGTGGCATCACACTGCAGGGCCATCACCATCAGGTCGCAGCTGATCTTCGTCTGCGTCGGCCAGTCCAGACCCGTGTTGGCCGGTTTGGTCATTCCCATCGACGAGCAGGATTGCGTCGTCGTGGATTGAATCCGCGTCTCGACGGAGCGCACGCCAGCGAGGTATTCGTCCAGTTTGCCGCGATCGGTGGCGCCCAGGCGGCCCTGCAGGGATTTGGCCTCGTCAATGACATGGTCAAGCACGCTGCTGGCGATGGCACGGCGGCGCACGCCTTCCGCCGCCGTCGCGGTGGGGTCCGCTCCCATGAAGATCTGATCGAACACCACCCCCGGCTGAATCTGCGGCTGCATCGGCTGGGTGGCGTTGGCCCACGAGATACAGCCGTTATAGATCGCCGGGTTTCCGATGTCGGAGTACATGCGGTTGGTGATCCCGATCTGGATGCCGGTCTCGATGCGCGTGGTCTTCGCTGGCAGCGCCTGCGCGAACGCCTGGTCGACAGAGATACCCACCTTGACGGCGGGCTTTGTCCCCATCACGGCGGTCAACATCCCCGAGACGCCCACGCCGTGCGAACCTTGAACAACTGATGCGTCGTTGTTCTGAATGCCCTGGAACACCAGAAGCTTCTTCTGCAGACTGGCCAAGGACATCAGCGGCGCGCTCAAGGTGTAAGTGGAGCCCGTCGTCGCCGGGTACCACGTCTTTCCGAAGTAGCCATTGGGGGTGTGCCAGGCAACCAAGCGAACAGGCTTGCCGGCGGCTTGCGCTCTGTTGCCGCCCGACAATGTCTCCAGCCACGGCAAACCGACGGCGGCGGCGGCGCTGGCCAAAAATCTTCTGCGCGACGGTCCCCGGCGCGCGAACTGCTTTCGCTGGGAAGCCAGCGCCTTCTCGTCAAAGGTCAGCTCCGGAGCGTTCGGATCATTCGGATCGATCATGCTCCGACGGCCGCTCATTGTTTTCCTCCCGTGGTGGCCGGCTCTCCCCGACGCATGCGGAACGGATCGCTCGCCACCACATTCGTCAAGAGATCGCGCACACCCAACTTCGCGCCACCGGGCGCCTTCGCCACGTCACTGATATATCCGGCGTCGCTATATTCGGTTTGATTGAGCTGGCGCAGCGTCACCCGTCCGGGCTCGCGCGCGACGGTGCCGGGTATAATCGCACCGCCGCCACCGGGATTGCCGGAGCCGCCCGACGGGTTTCCGCTGCTAGGCGAACCGTTCGCTCCACCGCCGTCGTCAATCGCGCCGGTGCAGTCGAGTCCGACGATCAAAAGGGAACAGACAAATGATGGACGCTGATCGAGCATGGTGTCGCCCTCCGCCGGGTTTTGGTTTCGAACGTACAGACAGGACGCCGGCCGGGCGCGCGGAGGCTCACCAAATTTTCAATCGAACGAGGTGACCATGTCTCGCGACGAGACCCTCCAGGCATGCCTACAAGGAACTGCAGGGTCCGCCGCCCGCGGCGAAAATGCATTCAAAAGGGTTAACGAGCGTCGTCTTCGTCCTGTTGCACAAATAGCCGGCGCGGCAAGCCTGGCCCGCCATGCTGGCTCCGCCGTATTTCATCAGGCAATCGCTCATGCTGGCGTAGTGCGAGTTGTCTGCGCCGAACATGCAGATGGTCGCGACCTTCGCGCAGAAGTCGGATGCCGAGACGCCGGGCAGCGTGTCGCTTTGATAGACGTAAGGCGCGCAGAAATCCCCACCGCCCGTTTCGCCCGCTGCCTCGCCTGACAGATCCGCCGGGCCATCCGTCGCCGCGCCGCCGGTACCCGCGCCACCCGTGCCGGCGCCACCCGTGCCAGCCCCGCCGGTACCCGCGCCGCCCGTGCCGGCTCCTCCGGCGCCGCCGCTGCCGCCGCTACCGGCGCTGTCGCCGTTGTCGGCGCCACTGTCGCCGCCGGTCACGGCATCCAGGGATTTTCCGGCGCAAGAAACAAGGATTGTCACCGAGAGAAGAACCAGGCCACGGCTGCTGAGCATGGTCACCACCCTGTTGAATGAGTAAGACGCCGGCCGCTGGCGCGGAGGCTCACGAAACTTTCAATCGAACGAGGTGACCAGGCCCAGCGACGAGACCCACGACCAGACAGACACGTTGCCAACGTCTTCGCCGACGATGCGCACCGGCCGCGTCGGGACCAATAAAAGGGCGCCGGTTTCGACAACCAAGCCCACCCGTTCCCCGAGCCTAATGTGCAGTGCCAGCGAAGCATGCAGCGCCGCCGAGAGGCCGCGCACGTCGTGCGTCTGCAAGGGCGTCGCCGCCTGCCCGGTGGCTTCGCTGTCGACCGCGCCCACCCCCACCGTCAACAGCGGCACCACCCGTCCACGCCCGAACACGCGGCGAAGCTCGGCAAGCAACATCATCTGTTGCAGGCGGGCGGTGGCGCCGGCGCCGCGCAGGGTGGGACCGTACGTTGGTCCGGCCCAGCGCGCACCGACGATCCAGCCCGCGGCGACGGCGCGCGACAGCCAGGCAGAAGGGCCGAGGGTGGGTCCAAAGCCGGTGGTCGAGGTGGTAACGGCGCCAAGCTCGATGCTCCATCCGGC
>JAXDMH010000282.1:0-3934 GCA_034666225.1 Myxococcales bacterium | reverse complement strand
CAGCGCCATTCGGATCCGACGACCTAACGGAAAAACCAAACGTCGGATGGTAGATGGTTGTCATCGACAGCCCGTGCTGTGTGACAGTCTCGGGGAACAAGCCGACGATGGCATCATAGGCTATGTTCTTCTCACGCGATCTTCCCAGTCGGTCGGTCTGAATGACTTGAGTGACCAGCCCCCTTGTGGATCTGTTGAGCGTGGATAGCAGATAAGTCTCATCACCACCGGATGGATCTCTGGCAATTGTGGCGATCAGGTTCGTGCCCGGCAGGTAGGTATAGGCAACATCCTGAATTACGTGCTCTTTGTTCGGACCGAAACTGTCTACTGATTCGGTTCGCTTGAGCCCCAAAAGCCACGTGGACGCGAAGTTGTCGAACGTCATTGTATGCGTTGCCGAATCCGTCGCATGAAGTCCCAGGTCAGGGTCTCCCTCCTCGATCATGTCAACGCGGGTCTGGGCGTTTCCAAATTCATCGAAGAGCTGCCACTCGGAACTCTTCCTGGACTTCAGCGTCAACGCGCCGGCCGAGTTTGTCTCCCATTCTTCGAGCCAACATTCGCGGCCTTCGCCAAGGTCTTCATGGCGACGTACGCGAAGGCGAACAACAAGCCGTCCGAGCAGGCCAGCAAGCAATGCATCCTGGACAACCACCTGCTCCCCCGGTTCCGCACGCGGCGGCTCGACACCTTCAAGGTGCTCGACATCGATCAGCTCAAGGCGGACATGCTGGACGCGAAGTACAACCGCAAGACCATCAACAACGCGATGGCCGTGTGGGCGAAGCTTCTGCACTACGCCCAAGACCAGGAGCTGATCGGGAAAACGCCGCGGTTCAAGTTCCTCAAGATCAAAGAAGAGAAGTTCGACTTCTTCGATTTTGACGAGCTTGAGCGCCTGGTCACCGCAGCGAAAGATGAACCAGATCGACGAGCGATGATCTTGCTCGGCGCCGAGGCTGGTCTGCGGATGGGCGAGATGCTGGCGCTCACGCAGGACTGCATCGACTACCGCGCCGGCAACGTCACGGTCTGGGAGAACGACTGGCAGGGCAACGTCGGGAGCACGAAAGGCGGCGAGCGAAGGACGGTGCCGATGACGCCGCGACTACGAGCGGCGTTGCAGGCGATCCGTCACCTGCGCGGCGTGCTGGTATTGTGCGGGCCAGACGGTGATCGGTGGACGAAGCACATGGTGCGGGCGGCGCTGCGGACGATCTGCAGGCGGGCGGGGTTGCGCGTGGTCGGGGCGCACGTTCTTCGACACACGTTCTGCTCGCACCTCGCGATGCGGGGCGCGGCGCCGAAGGCGATCCAGGAATTGGCGGGTCACAAGAGCCTGAAGGTCACGCTGCGCTACATGCACCTGACCGAGACGGCGCTGCGGGACACGATGCGCCTGCTCGAGCAACGTGGGGACGGTGGGAATCAGGCACCAACCGAGGACGGCGGCGGCGAAGTTACGGCACGATAGCGGCACTTTGAATTCTTCAGCCGCTACCGATGCCGAATTCGCGTTTGAATTACCTAACTTAGATAGTGGAGGCGCCGGGAGTCGAACCTTGCGAAGGGTCCGAACAGAAACGAGTCGCGACGCGGACTTACCCACCAAACCAGCGAAATCGTTTGGACATGTCGCTCCCGTTCGAGCCCGCGCGGTCCCGCAGAATGCCGCTGAATGGTGCAGAGTCGGGGCACAAGGAGGGCACAAATTTTCGGGGCCGATAGGGCGGCCGAGGCCGTCATGGCCGTCCCGTGGTAGCCTACTTTTCACGATGTCGAGGCCAGAGAAGTTCATCCCGCCGTCGCTGGAGGAGGCCGTCGCGGAGCTCAAGCGCGACCCATCCCATCCCGTGCATGCGCGCGTCGATGGCCTGGATGTCGAGCTGCGGGTCCTGCCGTCGAACGAGACCCATCCGGGCGTGGGATCCCGGCTCGCCGCCATCGGTCCCTGGGAAGGTATTGCGCTCGACGAGCTTGATCGGATTCTGCGCGAAGGCCGCGAGGCGGGCGACAGCGCCCCCGCGCCCGAGATGCCGTGATCTGGCTGCTCGACACGAACACGATCATCTACGCACAGTATCTCGGCGGGCGCGTCCGGGAGCGACTGGATGAGGCGAGCAAGCGCGGCCGCATCGTGACAAGCGTCCTGGTGATCGCTGAGCTGTTCTATGGCGCTGAGAGGTCTTCTCGGCCAGACGCCAATCGACGCAAGGTCGAGGAGATCACCCGAGCGGCCGAGGTCATCCCCGTGTCGATCGGCAGCGCTGGGCGGTTCGGAGCGCTCAAACAGCAACTCGTCGCGCGCGGTCGCGTCAAGGCCGACATCGATTTGCACATCGCTGCCGCCGCTATCGAAGCCGGCGCCACCCTGGTCACGAACGATGGCGCACTTCTGGCCGGCGACATCCATGGTCTCATGGCCGAGAACTGGATCTGACGAACCACGCGATTCGTCCGACGAGGGATGGCTTCAGTGGACACCGCCCCTCGGCGACTCGCGATACATGGCCTGGAGCGCGTGAGAACGGAGACGTGAGGCTGGCGAGGGTACTTGACTGCGAGCACCGGGCACATCACGAAGACCAATCGCGCGGCGCGGATGGCCCGATGGTTGGCGCATCGCCAGCACAGGCTCTCCACGAGCGGTCCTGCATCGGGTTCGTCCACCCGCACAGAGATAAACACCGGAACTCAGAGGGTCAATGCGAGCTGCAGAATTTCCTCAGATGGGCCCCAACAGGTGGAAGAACCGGCCTTGCAGCACCGCGGGCGTTGCCAGGCTGGCGGCGAAAATAACTGCGGAGACGATCCGTTCGAACTGGGCGTTCCCGATGTTGTCGACGATGACCTGGATCTCGCGCCCAGGGAACCTCACCGCTAGCACGCGGCGCAGCCCGGGTTCCTTGGCCAGGGTCTCTTCGTCGAGGGCCTCGAACCGCTGGTCGTCGGCGATCTCAAGGAGGCGTTCAAAGATCCCGGCCGGCATGATGCCCTGGCGCTCTTCAGGCTCGGCGTTAAACGCAGCGGTTCGCCTCAGCGTCACCCGACCGTCGCCGTAGAGGTAAATCTCCTCGACACCGGCGCCGGACTTTGATGAGTAAAGGCTGTACCGAACCGCCACGCTGGGCAGTTCGGCCGCTGTGATTCCGAAAGGCCGCTGGTTCGAACCCTTTTCGTTGTCCATGGCTTGTTGCTCGCTGGTGGCCGGTTCTGGTTACGTAATCTCGAAACGTTCGGGAATGATATACGAAGTGCCTTCGACAAAGGTGAAGGCGCCCCGAGAGGCGCCGGCGGCGAATGCCCCGCCGCCGACGTAGCGGTTCCGGTTGTAAAGCTCCTCGCTGTACTCGGCCTGGTTTCCGCCGGCGACCTTTCCGAACTGATTGTAAAGCTCGGTGATTGTCGAGAACTCGACCGGGTTCTTGGGATCCAGCTTGCCCTTGGCCTTATAGGTGGCCCGTTGCTTATAGTGATAGCCCACTGTCAGATTGAATTTCTTCAAAGACACTTTCAGCTTGGCCGCATCCGGACAACCCGCCGCCACCCAGTTGTCGTAGAAGGCGAAGATCGTGTCCGCCTTGGACGCGGTCCGGCTGAACGCCGCCCAGAACCCGGTCTTGAAGTCCACCTTCTGCACGTGGTGCATGTCCCAGAGAGCGCATTGAATGCTCCCCTCGCAATGCGGACCGATCTTGGTGTTGTCCTTGGCCAGGTCCATGGTCAGGTTCGAATCGTATCCGTCGTGATACACCGGATCGTCGCTGATGGCGCAAGACAGGAAGGTGGCGTGTCCTTCGTTCCAGGCTGACTCGTAGTGCTCCTTGGAGGTAGGGCCGTGTTGGCCGGTGGCGTCGTCGTTGTAGCTGTAACCGGGATGGGTCAGGCCGCCCAGCATTTCTTCGCCAATGAAGTGTCCGTACTCATGAAG
>JAXDMH010000281.1:0-5703 GCA_034666225.1 Myxococcales bacterium | reverse complement strand
TGAGCGGCAATCCGCAGGCGCTGGACGGCGCGCTGGCGGCGACCGCGCGGGAGGGGCGCCTGGTGATCGGTTCGTTCTATGGCCGCAAGAAGAGCACCGTCGATCTGGGCGGACACTTTCATCGCGGGCGGATCACGATCATCAGCAGCCAGGTCAGCCACATCGCGCCGGCGCTGTCGGGCCGCTGGGATCGCGATCGACGCCGCGACGCCGCGTGGGACGCGCTGGGCCGTGTCGACAGCGGCGCTTTCGTCACTCATCGCTTTGCCATCGGGCGGGCAGCCGAGGCTTATGCGCTGCTGGATGCGGGCGCTGCGGAGACCGATGTTCTCCAGATCGTTTTGACTTATGAATGAAAGGCAAAAGCGGACATGAGCCAGTACACCGTCGGGGTTATCCGTGATTTCGTCGCCCAGCATTTCTTGTTTGGCGGGGATTGGGGCCGCGAAAATCAGCTGCACTCGCATCACTATCGGATGGAGGTGATCTTCGCCGGCGATCGCCTGGATCGACACGGATATCTGCTGGACATCGCCGTGGTGAAAGAGCATCTCGATCGTCTGGTCGAGCGCTATCGCGACAAGACGCTGAATGAGCTGCCCGAATTTTCCGGCCTCAACCCCGGGATCGAACCATTCGCCCGCATCCTGACCGAGGGCATGGTGCGCGCCCTGGAACCGCGCAACCTGAGCGCCCTGACCGTCAAGCTGTGGGAGAACGAAGAGGCCTTCGCCACCTTCACGGTCACGTTCGCCTGAGCGCGGGCCAGCCCCTGGCGACCGATTCGATGCGCATCGGCTTTGTCGTGCCCGGAGGTCTCGACCGGGTGTCGGGCGGGTTCATCTATGATCGGCATTTGATCCGGGCCCTGCGCGCCCAGGGGGCCACCGTCGACGTCTTGCCGCTGGCCTGGTTGTCGTTGCTGCCGGCACTGGCCAGCAACGCCCTGCCGTTGCCTGCGGCGCCGGGCGCCCATGATGTGCTGATCGAGGATGAACTCTGTCATCCGGCGGTGCTGTGGCGCCACCGTCGGTTGCGCCGGCAAGGTTTGCGCGTGGTGGCGCTGGTGCACAACCTGGCCAGCCGCCAACCGGCGACGCAGCACCGGCGACTGCGCGCCGCTGTCGAACGGACGTACCTGCGCAGCGTCGACGGCGTGGCGGCGGTCTGCGCCAGCACGCTGTGCGACGTCGAATCGCTGGCCGGTCGTTCGCTGCCCATCGTCGTGGCGCCCGCCGGCCGCGATCACGTGGCCGCGCTGGACGGCGATTTCGTGGCGGCGCGCGCCCTGGAGGCGGGGCCGCTGCGGCTGCTCTTCGCGGCGACCGTGGCGCCGGCCAAGGGACTGCATCGTCTGTTTGCGGTATTGCAGGCGCTGGTGCAGGCCGGACAGGACGTCACCGTCGACGTGGCGGGCGCACTGGATCAGGACGTTCCCTATGTGTGCGCGCTGCGGGCTCGTCTGCTGGATGCGCGCCTCGACGGGCGCGTGCGCTGGCACGGCCTCTTGCGGGGCGACGCCCTGTGGGCCGTGTACCGTCGCTGTCACGCGCTGGCGCTGCCGTCGGATCGCGAGGCGTATCCGCTGGTGGCGATCGAAGCGCTGGGCTCGGGCCTGCCCGTGCTGGCCACCGATCAGGGCGGCGCAGCCGAGTTGCTGGGCGTCGGCGCCCACGCGCGCTGCTTGCCGCCCGATGATCGCGCCGCCTGGACGGCGGCGCTGGCCGAATGGGCAGGCGATCGCAACAGCCTGGCCGCCGCCGGACGCCTGGCGCTGGCCCGCTTTCAGTCTCTGGGCACCTGGGCCGACGCCGCGTCGCACGTGCTGGCGTTGTGCCGGCGTCTTCGCGACGGCCGCTGACCGGCCGTCGACCGTCTTATCGCTCCTGCATCCGAAGAAGCGCTTCCAGTTCGCCCAGAGCAAGGATGTCCTTGGGGCGTCCAGCGGCTCGTTTGAGCTTGATGAGCGTTGGCAGGTCGACGCACAGGCAGTCGCCTCCGAAAAGGTTCAGCGTCACCGTGTGCGGCGACAATGCGTCGTAGGTGCCGCCCCCGCTCGCCTCACCCAGGAGATCGAGCGGCCCGAAATCGGTGTCGAGCGTGAAGTTGAGTCCCATCTTGATCGTTGTGACATCGAACTTGAACGGCAACCCAGCGGGAACGCCGCGCAGATACGGATTGTGCGGCGCCAGCGCCGCGGCCAGACGGCGGAAGTCTTCGGCGTCGCGCGCATAAACGACATCAAGATCGTTCGTGAGCTGCGTCGAACCGTGGGCCGTAGCGGCGACGCCCCCGATGACGATGAACCTGACCCCACCCCCCCGCAGCGTATCCAGCGCCTTGCGATAGTCGGTCATCGAGACAGCCGTGCTTTCCGGCCAGCCTCAATCAGCTCTGCGGCGAAACGCTGCATCTCGATAAGCTGATCAATTCGTTGTTGCGGGGTGAGCGCCAGATTCCGACGCAGCAGGGACATGTCCACGTCACGCACCAAGGCTTCGACTACCGGATCGCGTTCGTCGTCGACATCCTTGCCGCCCATCTCTACATGGTAGCGCACCCGAGACCTGCGCGAACGTCGAGGCACGCTCAGACGGCCGTGGCCGTTCGCCATTCCCGGGCGAAGAGCACCAGCGTCGGCGCCATGATCACGGTGGCGGCCGGCCACAGCAGCGACGGGGGCAGCACGGGAAACAGCGCCGTGGTCACCAGACCCATCTGAACGCCGGCCAGGATGCGGGCTCGCGGGTTGGGGCGCAGGCGCTCCGGGAACGACGGCAGGTGCCAGCGCGCGCGCAGCCGCAGGCCGGCCTGAAACAGCGGATAGGCCACCGACAGCAGTAAATACCAGGGGGGCAGGCGGCCCAGGCGCACGGCCAGAAGAGGCGCCACCAGCAACCCCAACGCGTCCGTGGTGATGTCCAGCGACGCTCCCAATCTGGTCGATTGGCGCAAGCGTCTGGCCACGGCGCCATCGACGAGATCACCGAGGACAGCCACCAGGTACAGCGAACCCGGTATCCAGGCGGCGGCGTCTTTCAAGGTCGGCGAGACGATCGGCGACAGAAAAAAACCGGCGAGCGCACAGACGAGCAACGCGCGTGTCACCGTGATCCAGGTGGCCACTGTCAGTGCCGCTGCCGCTGCCGCTGCCGGTGTCTTCGCCGCGTCGTCCCCGGAGACATTGAGCGCGCGCCGCCGCCACAGCGCCGTGCAAAAAAACAGCCAGGCCGCGCCCGCTCCGACGGCAAACGAGGCCCGCGCCGTCCATTGTGAAAACAAAGACGCCGCCGCGGCGATCAGCATTGCCGCGCCACCGAAGGTGACGCCGGCGATGGTGCGTCGCAGACGGCGGTCGGTCCCAGCCGCGTCGACGCGGCCTTCGAGGATGGTGGCGGTCATTGCCTCCATGGCGGCCATTCTAGCGCGCACAGATTTAACCGCGGCGAAACCCCACGGAAACGGACAGAGGCGTAAGCTGATTGTCAGATGATGCCGAAGGATCTCGACTCTTCGATCGTCGTCCACGAACAGGGCAACCGCAGCCTTGACGGCATCTTTCGGCTGATCGAGGTGGCCGGCCAGCAGCACGGCCTCGACGACGTCCTGGCCGCCATGTGTACCGAAGTGGCGGCCATCGCCGCCAGCGACGTGGTCAGCGTTTACGTGCGCGAGGAAGACGCCGCCGGTCCGGTCCTCACCCTGCGCGGCAACATCGGGTTTCCGGCCGAGGCCGTCGGCCGCGTCCGGCTGCGCGTGGGCGAAGGGATCATTGGCTTCGTTGCCGAGCGGCTGCGTCCGGTGTCGGTGGCGTCGGCGGAGAACGACGAACACTTCAAGTACATCCCGGGCCTCGGCGAGGAACGCTTTCCGGCCTTGCTGGCGGTTCCGGTCCTGCGCGGCATGGGGGGCACCGGCGTGCTGGTGCTGCAGCGTGGATCATCGCAGAGGTTCGCCGCCGAGGAGGTGGTGCTGGCGACGGCGCTGGCGGCGGTGATCAGCCACGCCCTGGAACGCGCCGAGGTGCGCGAACGCGATCGCCAGACCGACCACGGTGTGGCCCGCCTGCGCGGCGTGTCCGTGTCGGGCGGAGCGGCCATGGGCCGCGCCGAGGTGCTGCCCACGCTGGCGGCCCTGGCCTATACCAAGGTTCCGCCCGGCGCCAACCCGGTGCCCATGGACGTGGCCTTGCAACGTCTGCAGACGGATCTCCTGAAGGCGGCGCAGCGGATCGGCGGGGTCGCCGCGCGCGAGATCGCCACGCTGGCGGTGATCCTGGACGACCGTCGTTTTCGCGAGCGCCTGGCGGTCGCCGCCGCCGCGCCGTCGCCGCTGCCGGCGCTGGCTGATCTCGCGCGAGAATATGCCCGCGTGGCGTTTCGGGTGGCCCAGGGCGATCAGGCCACCGCCGACGCCATGGCGGAACGCGCCGCCGAGATCGAAGACCTCTGTGTTCTGGTCCACGCAGCGACGTCGGGTCGGCCGCTGGTACGGCCCGGCGCCATCGTCGTCGTCGAACAGCTGCGGGTGTTCATGGCCCTGAACGCCATCGCTCGCAGCGCGTCGGCCTTTGTCGTCGACGGTGACGTGCCGGCCGAGGGCGCCGTGGCGGCCATCGTGCGCGACGCCGGCGTGCCCTTGCTCGCTTCGGTCACCGGCGTCTTTTCCTGGGTGCGGCCCGATCACTTGCTGGTGGTCGACGCCGACGCCGGCACGATCCGTGTCAATCCCGAGGCCACCGCGGTGGCGCGCTTTCGCAACACGCGCACGTAGCTTTTCGTACACCACTTGTCTTGTCGGTCAGAAGGGCTGACCATGAGACCGAGGTGAGTGTTCGTTTGATACGCCGGTGTCTGACCGTGATTGTCAGCGGCAGCCTGATAGCGGCCCTGGGCGCGGCTTGCGTCTCCGACCGATACATCATCGGACGCTTCGGCGCCGGGCAGGACGGCGGCACAGGTGGCGGCAGCGGCGGCGCCGGCACGGGCGGCGGTGCTGGCACGGGCGGTCAGGCTTGCAGTGCGGGCGGCACCTGTCGGTTCTCGGCGGACCTCGACCACAACGGCGTCTCGCTGTTGCCCGACGTTCTCACGCTGCCGTCGATCTCCGCGGTGGCCGACCTGCGCTATCGCGGTGAACGCGCCGCCAGCGACGGCTGGCACGCCGATCACGGCCCGTTGCTGCCGTCGACGGCCGCTCCCGCGCGGACCGAGCAGCCCGCGCCCTTTACCGACGCCACGCTGGCGGTGGGCCTGGCTCCCGGCGCGCCGTCGTATGTCGCTGCGGCGGCTGACGTGGGAGCGGTCGGCGCCGACGACATCGCCGTCGAGGTTGTCCTGCGCGCCGCTCTTTCGGCGCCGGTGGTGAGCAAAGGGACGGCCGACGCCGGCTGGACGCTGAGCACGAACGCGGGCGGAGCCTTGGTGCTGGCGCTGGGCGACGGAACGCGCACGGCGGCGGTCGCGTCCGAAGCGCTGACGCCGGGCGCCTGGTACCACTGCCTGGCCTGGATCAGCCACGCCATGGGCGGTCGCATTGACTGCAACGGACGAGCGGGCGTGCTGGCGGATCTCGGCGCGCTGGGCAGTGTCACGTCGACCGGCAGCCTCACCGTCGGAGGCGTCACCACCGGCGGCATCGCCACCGGGTCGTCCGGCGCGGTGCTGCTGGCTCTGTTCCAGCTGTTTCGTTTTCCCGCGAGCA
>JAXDMH010000280.1:0-7170 GCA_034666225.1 Myxococcales bacterium | reverse complement strand
CTGCTCCAGCTCGGCGACGATGCCGGGCAGCGCGTGATTGTAATGGCTTTCGCCGGCCACGTCCGACGGCTGCAGCGTGACGTGGAGACGTTCGTAAAGCGCGGTGAAGCTGCGGACCGACAGATCGATGAGACGACGCCACAGCGCCAGCGTCTGCGGGTCACCCGCCTGCAGCAGCACGACGCGCCCGCGCGCCCGCTCGGCGAAGGCGGGATCCTGATCGAACCGGGCCCGCGCCGCCTGGTAGAAAGAAACCAGGGCGGCCATGTTCGCTTCGGCGCCGGCTATCTTCTCGTCCAGCAAATATTCGATCAGCATGCCGAACGGCGTGCCCCAATCACCGATGTGATTCTGGCGGACGACGTGGTGGCCCTGAAAAGCCAGCAGGCGCGCGATGCAGTCGCCGATGACGGTGCTGCGCAGGTGACCGACGTGCATCTCCTTGGCCACGTTGGGTGCCGAGTAATCGATGACGACAGTGTAGGGCGGCGACGCCAGCGGCACGCAAAGGCGCGCGTCGCCCAGCATCCGCACCAGCCTCTCCTCGATGGCCGTCGCCTGCAGCGTGATGTTGATGAACCCAGGGCCCGAAACTGTGGCCGATGCGATCACGTCGTCGGCGGGCAGGTGGGCAACCAGCGCCGTCGCCACGTCGCGCGGCGACTGTTTCAGACGGCGGGCCAGGGCCAGCGCCACGTCCGCCTGGTAATCCGCGTGCGCCGAACGATGAATGGCGGCGTCTTGCTCGGCCCCTTCATCACCGAAGGCGGCGGCCACGGCGGCGGCGATGCGTTGGCGAAGAGGCGTTTGCGGATCGATCATGGCGTCACGGCTGGTGGGAGCTTCCTATCACTGGTCGGCACGTAAGGCACGCATCTCTTTTTTGGACGCCATCGCCGCCGGGACCGGCCAACGGGTACCGATGTCAGGGTGCGCCCAGATAATGACGACGACCAACGATTTGCCTATCGGGCCGGCTACGGAGGCGATGGAGGGCGATCCTCTCGTGGACGCCTCGCGGGCCTGGCCCGACGACGCCGTCTACGGCGAATCATACCGTCACCGCCGTCGGGAGACGCGCCACGAAGCGGCGCCCGCCGACATGGGTCAGTAACCGAGAAGCAAGAACAGCCTGCACCGCGATGCAATCGATCGCGCTGACGATCGGGATCGCAGCGTCATTGCTGACGGGGCAACGTCACCAGGCACATGCTCAGCGCCGCCCAGATATCGGCGATGAACGCCGGCGAGTTGAAGGGCAGCGCAAAAATCGCCAGAACAACGAAGGCCCCGCTGATGACAGGCAAAAAACGCGCGGCCCAGGCGTTGAAAAGCGACCCGGGGATCAAAACAGCCCAGGAGGCGGCTATGAGTGTGCTTACGTATTGTGGTGTTCCAGTCGACGCCAGCGCGGCAACAAGCACCGCCAGAATTGGCAGGCAGACCACAATGATTCGCGGGCTGGCGCGCAGCGGAACAAATGAACCAACTGTGACGTCTGGCACCGGAAATTCCAGCGTTCCTTTTTGTTGAGAGTGCGGGGCGACTGTTGACAACAATTTTGGATTCATTCCAGAAATATTCAGCATTCTTTGTGCCACTGGTGTTATGAGAGAAATGGTTCTGTTCGGGACTTGGCGCGCGTATCTCCGCCGCTCATGTTCTGATTGGGTCCGGCCGAAACGAGGTTCTGTTCGCTGACCCGTGTGGATTTAGGCAATGCCTTGCACTCAGCCAATACCCGTGTTCGCATGAGAAACGTCGCGACGGGCAGCGCCGGCGGCTTTCGTCTGCGGGTTCAGCTTGGGCTGGCCAATCCGCGCGAGCTGGCCATCGACGAGCAACGCATCGTCATCGGCAGCGCCGAGGACGCCGCGCTGGTGTTGCATGATCCGGGCGCCAGCCCTCACCATTGCGAGATCGTCCGCGAAGGCGGACAAACGATCCTGCGTGATCTGGACTCACGCACCGGCACCTGGTTAAGCGGGGTCAAGATCCGCGAAGTTGTACTGGCCGGTCCCGTGCGCTGGCGCATCGGCTGCTGCGAGATCCTGTTCGACCTCGCGCCGTGCGAGGAGACGGCCGTCGACGAGCGGGTGCCGGCGCTGCGGACGCTGGTCGGCGACAGCGCGGCCATGCGCACCGTGGTTGAACGCCTGGCCCGCATCGCCGAAAGAGACACCCCATTGCTGCTGGAGGGAGAGAGCGGCACCGGCAAGGAGCTGGCGGCGCAGGGTGTTCACGACGCCAGCGAGCGCGCACGCGGCCCTTTCGTCGTCGTCGATTGCGGATCGATCGCCCGCTCGTTGATCGAATCCGAGCTGTTTGGTCACGAACGCGGCGCTTATACCGGGGCCAATCAAGCGCGCGACGGCGCGTTCGTGAGCGCCCGCGGCGGCACCTTGTTCCTCGACGAGATCGGCGAGCTGGATCTGGATCTGCAGCCTCGGCTGCTGGGGGCACTGGAAAGGCGCGAGGTCAAACCGATCGGCGGCGCGCGGCCGATCCCTGTCGACCTGCGGATCATCGCCGCCACCAATCGCGATCTGCATCGCGAGGTGGCGCGCGGGCGTTTTCGCGAGGATCTCTATTATCGCCTGGCGGTGGCCCGCGTTCGGCTGCCCCCCTTGCGCGAGCGACTGCAGGATCTGCCTTTGCTCATCCGTCATTTTCTCACCGTGCATGAAGAGGCAGACGGGCTGTCGCGCCCGCTCGACGAATTGCTGCTGGAGCGCTTCGAAGGACGCACCTGGCCGGGCAACATCCGTGAACTTCGTAACGCCATCGAGCGCATCATCACCCTGGGTTTCGACGGCGACGAGACCGGTCCGGGCAGCGCCATGTCGTCGCCCGCGGCCTGTGGCGAGCCGTTCAAGATCGCCAAGGGGCGGGTCATCGAGCACTTCGAACGCGAGTATCTATCGTCGATGCTGGCCTGGAAGCGCGGCAACATCACCGCCGCCGCCAGCGCCGCCGAGATGGATCGCGTGCACATGGTTCGGCTGCTTGATCGCTATGGCCTGCGTCGGAAACGCGAAACCTAGCTGACGCGCCAGCGCCGCCTGCGGGGTCAGCCCCTGGCATCGGTGCGAGGGGCCTATGGGTGAATGCAAGGGAGGCGACCCCCATCGGCGGCGCCCCGCGTCCACCGAATCAATGGAATCGCCGTCCGGGTGGCGGCACATCGTTTGCTGCATGCCGACGGCGTAGCACTGTGCGCAGCAAGGAGGACGTCACGTCTCGCGTGGTCTCAGCTCTGGCAATTCCAGCGTCATTTTTTTTGATGTTCGCGATCACGAAGACGGACCACCTGGCGCGCGCCGCTGAAATAGCGGAGGCAAAAAAGATCTTTAACCAGCGCTGCTCCGCCTGCCACACCTTCGGGCGCGGCGTGAAGGTGGGGCCCGATCTGAAAGGGGTCACGCAGCGGCGGGCGCGGCCCTGGCTTCTGCGCTTTGTCCGTTCGTCGCAAACGGTGGTTCGCAGCGGCGACGCCACCGCCCAGGCGTTGTTCTCACAGTTCAAGCAACAACGAATGCCCGACTGGGTGGATCTGTCCGAGGCGCAGATCGGCGGGATTCTGGATTGGTTCGCCGCCAACGGCCCCGAACAGAAAGAGCCTGACGAGCGCAGCGCCGAACTGGCCAGCAACGACGAAGTGGAGAAAGCGCGGCGGTTGTTCGACGGCCGCCAGCGGCTGACGTACGGCGGACTGGCCTGCGCCGCCTGCCACGCCGTCGAGGAGGGCGGAAGGCGCGCGGGCGGCTCGCTGGGTCCGGAGCTGACCGACGCCTATCTGCGCTTTCGCGATCGCGCGCTGACCTTGTACCTCAAACGTCCCTGCAGCCCACGCCGGCCGGAGGTTGATTCGGAACATTACCTGACGCCGGACGAATCGTTCGTCCTCAAGGCCTATCTCCGCCGCGTGGCCATCGGCGATCAAGAAGGAGACGCACCGTGAATGCCTTCACCTTGTTTGGCGTGGGGCCTTACGCGGCCGTCGCTGTCGCCGTGGTCGGCCTGGGGGCCCGCCTGCTGGCCTTGCGGTTCGGTGACCCAGCATCGGCCGGCGCGGCGCGCGCCGGCAACAAGTGGTCGATCGTCGGTGGTCCGGTGGGGGGCATGGCCATCATCCTGTTGCTGGTTGGCCACGCCATACTATTGATAGCGCCCGCCTTGGTGTTGCGCTGGGACGCCAGGCCGACCGGCCTCTTCGTCGTGGAAGGCAGCAGCTTTTTTCTGGGCATCATCGCCACTGTCGGCGTCGCCGTCGGCGTGGGTCGGCACCTGGGCGCCTCGGGCGGCTCGCGCCTGGGCGAGGTGGGCGACGCTGTCTTTCTCTCGTCGCTGTCGATAACGCTGGCTGCCGGGCTGTACACGGCCGTGCGCTATCGCTGGGCGTCGTCGTGGGGTGCTGCCACCGTGGCGCCGTACGCTCAATCGCTGTGGCAGCGGCGTCCCGCGGCGTCGTTGATCGGCGAGATCCCGTTTTCGGCTCGCCTCCACGTCACCGCCGCCTTTGCCGCCGTGGCGACGTTGCCCGCCAGCCGCCTGGGCGCGGCCCTGGTGCGGGGCGCCTGGCGGGTCTTCGTCGCTGCGGGCGCTGCCTCTGAATCATGGGCGCTCGGGTTGGTCGGCTGGCTTCGCCCGCAGCGTTTACGCCTCTTGCTCTGGCCAGAGGAGGACCTCGCCGATCTGGCGCGCCTGTCCCGCCGCCGCGCTTTGGCCCAGCGCCTGGCACGCAAGGCCCGCCAGTCCGGCGCGGCGCCGGCGCGCACGGCGGACAACAGGGACAACATGGAAACGCTGGTCATCGTTCCGGGACCGACCGACAACGATGTCCAGCCGCCGCCGTTTTCTGTTGAAGGGCACTAGGCTCCGCCGTGCGGTTTCCGGCGGTGTTGTTCAGCGTGGCCGGGCTGGCCCTGGGGACGCGTCTGGTTTACTCCGACGTCTCACGTCTGGGCGTGCACCAGGGGTACCAGCCCGAGCAACCGATCGCCTTTCCGCACCGGATCCACGCCGGCGACAACAAGATCGGCTGCCTTTATTGTCATTCGGCGGCGCGAACCAGCCGTCACGCCGGGATCCCGTCGGCCAGCGTGTGCATGAACTGCCACAACCTGCTGGAAAAGCAGACGGTCGAAATCGAGAGGATGAAGGAAGCCGTCCAGCTGGGCCGGCCCATCGCCTGGGTCAAGGTCCACAACCTGCCCGACTACGTCTACTTCAACCACAGCCAGCACGTCGTGTCGGGCGTGGCCTGCCAGCGCTGCCACGGCGCTGTCGAGCAGATGGATCGCGTGGCGCAAACGTCGCCGCTGACCATGGGGTGGTGCCTGGACTGCCACCGCAGCAACGCGCACCTGCCCGCCTCGGGTTTCCAGCGAGCGGTGCAGGGGCTTGAGCAGCATCCCAAACCGGTGGCGGGGCTGGACTGCGGCAGCTGCCATTACTGACGGGGACGTGCAACGTGGACAGCAAATGAGCTCTCGGCAACCAGACGACAACCACGGCGGGTCCTGCACCGGCGAAAAGGCCCAGCGCGTGGCCGACGCGGGGTTGCTGCAGATCCGACGAGGACCGCCGTCGTCGCCGGGCGCCGCCGAAGACGACATCGAAGGCGACATCGACGACGGCGGGCAGGGCGGGGCGTCGCGCCGCGATTTCCTGTCGCTGATGGGATTTTCTCTGGGCGCCGTCGGGTTGGCGGGCGGCTGCCGCGCGCCCGTTCAGCACGCCATCCCTCTGCCGGTGGCCACGCCCGAGATGGTGCCCGGCGTGGCGCTGACGTTCGCCACCACCTGCGGCGCGTGCCCGTCGTCGTGCGCGTTGCTGGTCAAGCAGCGCGACGGACGGCCCATCAAGATCGACGGCAATCCGGACTCGCCGCTGTTCGGCGGCGGCACCTGCGCCACCGGACAAGCGTCGCTGCTGTCGCTGTACGACGGTGATCGATTGCGCGGGCCGCTGTGGCACGGACAGCCGATCAGCTGGACCGAGATCGACGAGAAGATCGGCGC
Source organism: Myxococcales bacterium (assembly GCA_034666225.1). Classification (GTDB taxonomy): domain Bacteria; phylum Myxococcota_A; class Polyangia; order Fen-1088; family Fen-1088; genus DATKEU01. Next base: position 1,147 of record JAXDMH010000280.1, on the reverse strand, counting down.
GTCTCTGTCGGCGCTGGCCGCCGCGGGCGGTGAGAAATCCGGGCGCCGCATCGTCCTTCTCTCCGGGACCATCTCCAGCCCGTCGACGAAAGCCGTGATCGGCGCCTGGAGCCGGCGATTTTCCCATTTTCGCCACGTGGTCGCCGATGCGGTCTCGGCCAGCGCCTTGCGCGAGGCTAGCCGGCGCACGTTCGGGCGCGCCGTCGTTCCACACTTTGCCTTCGACAAGGCGCGGGTCATCGTCGGATTGGACGCCGATTTTCTGGGCACCTGGCTGTCGCCGGTCGAGTTCGCGCACGCCTATGCTGCCGGCCGCCGAACGGCCGCCCGGTCGTCGTGGCTGCACGTCCAGATCGAATCCGGTTTTTCGGTGACCGGCAGCAACGCCGACCTGCGCATCGCCGTGGCGCCGTCAGAACTGGGCGCGGTGGCGGCGGCGCTTTACGCCCGGGTGGCGCGGCGGGCGCGCGCGGTTCAGAGCACCCAGGTCCGACCAGGCGCCGGCGCCGACGACGATACGAACGAGACGGCGTTGCCAGCAGCCGCTTCGGAGGCGCGTCTGGACGCCATCGCCGAACAGCTGTGGCAGGCGCGGGGCGCGTCGCTGGTGGTCAGCGGCAGCAACGATCTCGATCTGCAGATGCTGGTGGCGGCGTTGAATGTGCTCCTCGACAACGTCGGTCGCACCGTCGACCTGGCGCGCGGATCGCTGCAGCGGCAGGGCAGCGATCGGGCGCTGGTCGAGTTGACGGCGCAGATGGCGGCCGGCCAGGTCGACGCGCTGGTCATCTACGGCGCCAATCCCGCCTACGATCATCCCGACGGGGCGGCGTTCATCGCCGCGTTGAACCAGGTGCCGCTGTCGATCGCGCTCACGTCCCACCGGGACGAGACCAGCGCCAGCGTCCACGCCGTCTGCCCCGATCATCATTTTCTGGAATCGTGGGGCGACGCCGAGCCGGTGGAGGGAACGCTTGGCTTATCGCAGCCGCTCATCGCGCCGCTGTTCTCCACGCGGGCGGCGCCGGAGAGCCTGCTGCGCTGGATTGGGCATGGAACCCGCCACTATGATCACGTTCGCGACCACTGGCGCCGCGAGATCTTTCCACGCCAGACCGCCGACGCCGACTTTGACGCTTTCTGGGAT
>JAXDMH010000279.1:0-11066 GCA_034666225.1 Myxococcales bacterium | reverse complement strand
GACGATGCAATCCGTCCCGGTTCCTGTCGCTGGCCGCCCGCTGAGCGGGCTGCGCAACCCGGCCGCCAGCACCGCCGCCGTGCGCGCTTCGGCCGCGATGGCGCTGGCCTCCAGCAGCGCCTCTTCGGTCAGCCCGACCGAGACGCGGCAGAGCAGGTTGATCGTCCCGACCGGTGAGCGCGGCGCCGTCGTCGGATCGCCCACCGCCAGCAGGTTGCCCAGGCCCACGGTGGCGAGGCACTCGGCCCGGATGCCGTCACGCGAGGCGCGCTCAATGTCGTAGCGGCGGACGTCCCGTGCGGTCAGCAAGCCGACGGCGCGAGGCGCGTTGACCTGCGCCAGCGTCTCCCGCAGCAGCGCCCCGGCGTCCACGGTGGGGCCCAGTTCGGCGAGCCGAACCTCCCTCCAGACGACGACGTCTGTCTTCGTCCGACCACCATTGACGATCGCCCACGACAGCAGGTCGTGAGGCCCTTTGAGCCGCACCACCAGCGCCCTGGCCGCCGCCGTCTCGACAACCGTCACGCCCAGGTCTGACGGCCGCGCTGCGATTTCGACTGCGGTCACGGGGGGGAGCGTGCTCGGCCAGGAGGTCTGTCGTCAAGTCGGCTTGAGCTCTCGCTGCGGCGCCCATCGACTTGTGGCTGGAGCACTAGTCTTCGGCGACTCTGGTCTTGATTAGCTTGCGCACCAGCGTCACCGGCAGCGGCTCGGCCGGATCGAAATGAAGCGAACTCTTTGTCCTGTCGTAGTTCTTGAGCTCATCGGCCAAGGTGTGAAGAGTCGACCCACTGAACGGGAAGTACGAGCACCCCTTGGCGGTTGCGGCGAACCCGGCGACGATCTTCCCCTGGAATCGAAACGCCGGAATCCGGTAGCTAATGCACTCTTCCGCTTTCGGGATGATGACTCGAATCGCCTTGCGGAGCTTGTCGAGCGCTGCGCGCTTGTCGCCCTTTACCAGCGCGAGATACTCATCGATGGTGGTCGGCTGTTTGGCCAAGGGTGCGCTCCAGGAGTCGTATTGGCAGACGCTGCCTGCTGACCGGACTTTGCCACACTTCAAGTATTGGCAGGAAAACTGGCGTCCTGGTCGTCGAGAACCCGACTGGTGAGCCACCGTCGCAACCGTGGTATCAAGGGCGCCCTAACAAGATTCACCATGGGAGCATTGTTCAAATGGCGCTTCCTTCTTGCGGTGACGGCAACGTTGTCGGCGGGATGCGCGACCGCCGGGTCATCATCACCCCGCTGCCCCGCCAAGGGTGGCGCGGCCTGGATTGAACTGATGTCCCGCCATTTCGTTCTGAGCACGGACGGCGACGCCAGTGAGGCCAGCCAGATATCGAACGATCTGGAACGAATGTTCGCGGCCATAGGCGACGTCGGTCTGGCATCAACCGACGCGCCAGCGTTGCGCATTGACGTCGTGCACTTTCGTCGGCGGGACGACTACCTCAAGTTTGGTCCTCCCGACAGTGCCGCGGTCTTCCAGCGATCTCGCCTGCATGACTTCGAACGGCGGCCCCTGATCCTGGCACAGGGGGATCTGGTCAAGCGGACGCGTGAATACGTGCAGCACGAGCTGACCCATTGGTTCATTCATCACCATTTTCCGCAGGCGCCTGGCTGGCTGCATGAGGGATTGGCACAGTATCTGTCCACGCTGGACGTCAGCGACGGACGCGCCACGCTGGGCCACCGACCCAGCGAATTCGCTTTCTGGAAAGGACCGTGGCGCCTCTCACGTGACCCCACCGGCAAAACCGCGCTGGTTCCCGTCAGCGAGGCGCCCACCGTGGCCCAGTTGCTGGCCGCGGGCCATGAGATGTTCGCCAGCAATTCTGAAGCCGACGACGACCCCGAGGCCCAGTTGGTCAAAGCGCGCCAGAACGCCGCCTATTATGCCGGTGCGTGGACGCTGGTTCACCTGTTCATCAGCGATCCCCGTTACAAGGATCGTTTTAACGATTACCTACAGGCCATGCTGGGCAGCAGCGACGCACGCCAGGCGTGGGCAGGCACCCTGGGAAGGCTGCCTCCAGCTCAGATGGAGGAGGACTATCACCGGGTGCTGGCGCCGCGCGAGATTCCACTTTTGCGTACTGCCTATACGCCACCGTCGGTGCCGCCCCCGGCCGGGCGCGCGCTGCGCGACGGGCAGGTGCACCTTCTGTGGGCCGGATTGCGACAGTGGGACAGCCCCGCTGCCCGCGCCAGCGCCAAGGCGGATTTGCAGGAGGCAGCCCAAGATCTTCGCGGCGACCCAATGCTGGCCATCATGAACGCGAGGATGGCCAGCGAGGAAGGCAACAGTGCCGAAGCCGAGCGCCTGCTGTCACAGGCTTTGACGGAGGCGCCCACAAATCGGCAGCTTCTCAATGCCCTGGGTTGGACCAGGATCTTCGGGACGCCGGCCAGGGAGACTGCCGCGCCGAAGTTGGTCGCCGCGTTGGCTCCCGTCGCCGCCGCGCTGACGCCAGTCGCCCAGAGCGCCGCTGAGTTCGACCTTCTGGCCCATTACAGCCTGCTGACCAAAGATTGGGACGGCGGCATCGCCTTCGAGCTCAAGGCCGTGCACGCCGACCACTCGTGCTATCAGTGTCTGCGCACGGCAGCTTTCCTCTTCAGCGAAAAAGGTCAGCTGGACGATGCCATCGTCATCGCGCAGAAGGCCCTGTCCGCGCTGCCGGAGGGCGTGTCCTCAACGGCGCTGGTCGCCGATCTGGCGCGGTATCGGCGCCGACTGGCGGATGCAGCGCCGCCAACGGATAACGCGGCGGCAAGGTCACCGCAAGAGCGAGGCCGGTGAGGTCTTGGCTGCGGTCATCGGTTTACGTGTCGGCATCGAACGTCGCATTCCAGGTGGTGCCGCCGACAATGCCGTCGGGTTCGATCCCCATTTCGCGCTGGAGGGCGATACAAGCCTGACGGGACTGGCGGCCGTAGAAACCGTCGACGTCGACCGCGAATCCACGCTCCCGCATACGCGTCTGCCAGACCCGGACATCGTCGCCGCTGATCATCGGTGTGCAGGGCCAGACCAGGAAGCGCCCGCCGAAGGGCGGACGAGCCGGATCGACAGGCGTTGCCGCGATCGGCGGTGCCGGCGTTGGCGCGGCGGCCTGATTGGCCAGGGCCTGCAGCTCGGGCAGATCGCCGCGAAACCGGTCGCAATCACAGGGGCCGCTGATGCCAGGAATTCGTTGCACGGCGCCGCTCTCACCGTCGGTGAACTGCCAGATGTCCCAGCGTGCCCACGTGCGCGGAACGACGGGCTGATTGCTGCCGTACCGCGCGGTCCACAGCCACCGATCGCGCAACTGGGGCACGTCCGGGTCCTTCAGCGTTCGCCGCCACAGCCCGCCCGTATAGATGATCAGCGGCCGGCCGAACAGCGCCTCCGCCCTGGCCAGGAACGCCAAGGTCCATTGCACGACCTGCGCGGGCGGCAGGCCGCCGTCGGTCTCCAGGTCCAGCGCGGGCGGCAGGCCGCCGAAAGACCGCGGGCCGACTGTGGACGCGAAATGTGCGGCCTGAATTTCCGGATCGCCGCCGGGACGGGCGAAGTGATACGCCCCGCGCAGTAGGCCCACATTTCCCATGCCTTTCCAGTTGGCGTCGAACTGCGGGTCGACGAGGGAGTTTCCTTCGGTCGCCTTGGCGAATGCAAATTTGACGTCCGAGCCTGACACTGCGAACCAGTCGACCGGCCCATTGTGGTGACTGACGTCGATTCCCAGTACCGGCATGACCTACCTTCTTCGGTTAGCAAGCTGAGTGGCCTGTGATCGAAACGATCGCCGCTACAAAAATTCATTCGCCCCGGTGAATGGCGCCGACGGTCGCGGTTCCCTGATTGGTCTTGCGAGCGAGTGGTGGGGCCCCCTCGTCGCCGACTTTGAAGTCACCTGTATGAGCCACACGCCAGACGTGTCGACGCGTTCCGTCTGCGCGACCTCCGCCGTCACCGCCGTCTCGGCCACCAGTCCACCGGCCCACACCTCGGATACGCCCGCATACACCTGTTAGGTTTTGTTTACAGTTTGTTGCCTGCCGGTTCTCGAGGCGGGCGTCTATGGCTGGTGAAGGCACAACCTTTCACATGGGGAAGTGCGGCCGACAAAGCTCCTGGGGTCCGATCGACGGAGGTCTGTGCCCGTGACGCAATTTTCTTCGCGGCTGTTGATGGGCGCGGCGCTGGTCGCCGGTTGGGGAATTGGTTGTACCGGTTCGGTTGGCAACGGGCCAGGCACGTCGCCCCCGCCGCCGGGGGGCGGGAGCGGTGGCTCCGGCATGGTCGGTGGCGGGAGCGGTGGCTCCGGCATGACGATGATGCCGCCGGCAAGCGGCGATCAGCCGGTGGCGCACATGCATCGGCTGACCTCGTCACAGTTCGCCAACAGTCTCAGCGATCTGCTGGGCGCGGGCGTCCCGATCGGCGCGCTGGATCCCGATCAGCCGACCGATGGCTTCGTGTCGATCGGCTCGTCGGCGGTCGTCTCTTCGGCGTCGGGCGTCGGTCTTTACGAAGGGGCTGCCGACGCGGCCGCCGCCTGGTTGTTCGCCGATCCCACGCGGGCGACGGCGGCGCTGGCCTGCCTGCCGAAGGCGGCGACGGACACTGCCTGCGCCTCCCAGGCGATCGCGGCGCTGGGCCAGCGCGCGTATCGTCGGCCGCTGACCACCGACGAAGCCGGCCGCCTGGTCACGCTGGCGACGACGCTGGCCGGCCAGCCCGGCGGCACGATGACCATCGGCATGCAGTACGCGGTGAGCGCGATCCTGCAATCGCCGAACTTCCTTTACCGCGTGGAGCTGGGCGCTCCCAGCGCCGCCGACGGCGGCCGCCTCAAATACAACAGCTACGAGATGGCGTCGCGGCTGGCGTCGACGCTGTGGAACACGGTGCCCGACAGCATGCTGATGGACGCCGCCAGCAAGGACAGTCTCGCCTCCACCGACGGCGTCGCGGCGCAGGCCAGGCGGATGCTGGCCGACCCGCGCACGCACCTGGGGCTGACGGCGTTCGTCGACGATCTGTACGCCCTGCACTACCTGCACGACGCGCAGCCGGACCCGACGCTGTTCCCGACGTTCACGGCGACGCTGCGGGCAGCGATGCAGACCGAGCTGGAGATGCGCATCGAGGACATGGTGCTCACCACGCGCGGCGATTTCCTGTCGCTGTTCGACAGCAAGACCACGTTCGTGAACGACGAGCTGGCCAAGCACTATGGCCTGCCCACCGCCGGCAACAGCGACTTCCGGAGAGTGGACCTCCCGGCGGATTCGCCGCGCGCCGGAATTCTGGGCAGCGGCGCCATCCTGGCCGGTCTGGCTCTACCGGAACGGACGGCGCCCACCCGCCGCGGCAAGTTCATCCGCGAAACGCTGCTGTGCCAGACCATCCCGCCGCCGCCCAGCAACGTGGTCCCGCAGCTGCCGCCGCCCACCGATCCAACCGAGACGATGCGCAATCGCCTGAGCGTGCACCGGGCCGCTCCCAGCTGCGCCGCCTGTCATGCGCTGACGGATCCGCTGGGCTTTGGCCTGGAAAACTTCGACGCCGTCGGCAAGTACCGGAGCCTGGAGAACGGTCACCCGGTCGACGCCACCGGCGATCTGAACGGCGCGAAGTTCGACGGGTTGGCGCAGATGGGGACAGCGCTCCGGAACGCGGCTGTCAGTGGCCCGTGCTTCGTCAGCAAGCTGTACATGAACGCGCAGAGCCGCGAAGCGGGCGAGCGCGACGCCGCCATCCTCGACAAGCTGGCGACAGACTTTGCCGCCAGCGGCAACAAGGCCGACCAGCTCTTGATCGGCCTGGTTTCCAGCGAACCTTTCCGATTCGTCGAACCGACCCAGCCGTAACCAGAAGGAGCAGCAGACATGGCACGTTCAAATCGGACGATCATTTCGCGTCGGGCAGTGCTTCGGGGCATGGTGGGCGGCGGCCTCGCCGTCACCGTCCCTCTGCCTCGCCTGGCCGGCATGCTGAATGACAACGGAACGGCCTACGCCGCCGGCGGCGCGCTGCCGGTGCGTTTCGGCAGCTGGTTCTTCGGCAACGGCATCATCCCGTCGCGCTGGGTGCCGCCGAAGGCGGGCGTCGGAGCCAGCTGGGAGCTCAGCGAACAGCTGAGCCCCTTGCAGGTGGTCAAGCCGTATATCTCGGTGATCACGGGCCTCACGATCAAAGGCCCGGACATCTCGCCGCACGTGGCGATGCCGGTGCAAGCGCTCACGGCCGCGCAGACGGGCAGCGGCAGGGTGCAGCTGCCGACGATCGATCAAGCGGCCAGCGCGATCACCAACACGAGCACGCTGTACCCGAAGGGGATCCACGTTGGCATGTCGACCGCTGGCGGCACCATGGGCATCTCGTTCTCGGGCCCCAATGCGCCCAACCCGCCCGAGCTGAGCCCGGCGGCTCTGTTCCAGACGCTGCTGAAGTACGCCAGCACCGGCACCGGCATGGCCGCGCCCCCCGATCCGTCGCTGCTGCGCCGGCGGATGGTGCTGGATGCGGTCGCGAACGAATCGAAGGCGTTGCGCGCGCGGTTGGGTGTCGAGGATCAAAACCGTCTCGATCAACACCTGTCGGGGCTGCACCAGCTGCAGAACCAGCTGGTCGCCGCCGGCACGCCGAAGATGACCGGCACCATCGTGGACCCCGACAAGGCGTACCCGAGCCGCGGCACCGACGGCTCCAACATCACCCGCATGCGTGGCCAGGCGTTCTCCGACCTGCTCGTCTTTGCGATGGCCGCTGACCTGTCGCGCGTGTTCTCGTACCAGTTCAGCTCGCCGTCTAACCAGAGCCAGTACACGGACTGCGGCCTGCCGGGGGCGTTCCACGAGGATTATGGCCATCGCACCAGCCCGAAGGGGGTACAAGCGGCGACCGAGGGGTTCAACACCGGTATCAAGTTCACCATGTCCTGCCTGGCCGACACGCTGATGCGGATGAGGAACACGCCCGACGGCGCGGGCAATCTGCTCGATAACTCGGTGGTGTACACCACGTCGTGCGTGGCCGAATCGCAGAGCCACGGCGGCACCGATTACCCGATCGTGGTGTCGGGCAAGGCGGGCGGCAAGCTGAAGGGCGACACGCACGTCCGTCTGGTCGGCGAGAACGTCAGTCGCGTGGGCCTCACGTTGCTGACGGCGGTGGGCAGCAAGGCGACCTCGTGGGGCATGGGCGATTCGATGGCGACGACCGGAATCTCGGAGCTGCTGGCGTAACGCATGCGGCGGCAACTTCTGGCGTGTGGGCTCTGGGCCCTCGGTTTGGCGCTGGCGGGCGCGTGCGGTGGTGGCGGCGAGGTGCCGGGCGGCGGCGGCGGCAACGGCAACCCGGGGGGCGGCACCGGCAGCGGCAATAGCGGAGGCGCGGGTAAAACCGGCGGCGGCGCTCCGGCCTCGTGCAAGTGGGTCGGCAGCGGCTGGTCTTGTAGCGGCAGCGGCTCGGCCGGGTCCGTCAATCCCGGCGGCGGCGCTGCTGGCAGCGGTGGCGCGTCCGGCGTTCAACCCGACGCCGGCAGTAGCAGTGACAGCAGCGTCGGCTCCGACAGCGGGAGCGGTGGCACCCCGGGCGCGATGGGTGGCGACGGTCCGTCCATCAGCTTCATGGAGTTCAACATCAACTTGCCCAGCCAGCCGGGCCAGATCGTCTCCGGCAAGGACGGTAACCTCTGGTTCAATCACCAGAGCACGAAGCCGAGCGCGATCTCGAAGATGACGCCTGCGGGGACGTTCTCTCAATACATGACGGTCACCACCAACATCGGCCCGGTGGGCATCGCCGCCGGCCCCGATGGCAACGTCTGGTACACGAGCCAGCAGCGCGTCGGCCTGGCCACGCCCGGTGGGCAGGTTACCGAACACTCTGTCCCCGGCGGGCGGGATTCAGCCGGGATCATCGCCGGTCCCGACGGCAACCTCTGGTTCACGGAGCCGATCGCCAACCGGGTTGCCAAGACCACCCCGGGCGGGATGTTCACCGAATACATGGTCCCCACGGCGGGCGGCGGACCATACGGAATCGCCGCCGGCCCCGACGGTAACCTCTGGTTCACCGAACAGAACGGCGCCGGCAACAAGATCGGCCGGGTCACGCCGACCGGCACGTTCACGGAGTGGGCGATCCCGACAGCGACCAGCAACCCGTGGGGGATCGTCAAAGGTCCTGACGGCAACGTCTGGTTCACCGAAAAGGACGGCCGCAAGATCGGCCGCATCACGCCGACCGGCACCATCACCGAGTTTCCCATTCCCTCGGGCGGCAACCCTGGTGCGATCGTCGCCGGCCCCGACGGCAACCTGTGGTTCACCGAGACCGGTAGCGCGAACGCCATCGGCCGCATCACGCCAGGGGCCGTCATCGCCGAGTATCAAATCCCGACGCCGGCCGCCGAGGCGCAGGGGATCTGCGTGGGCCCTGACGGGAACCTCTATTTCACCGAGCTGTCGGTCAACAAGGTGGGGCGCATCAGCAACCTCACCGGCGGCGGCACCGTGAAACCCGGCCTGTCGATGGCGCCGCCGCCCACGATGGCGTGCACGAAAGACAGCGACTGCATCAGCGGCGGTCACACGTGCGGCGGCGACGTCTGCAGCGCCAAGACGCACACCTGCGTGAGCTCGGCGACCATGGATCCCGGGACCTGTTCCGCGGCGGCCGATTGCTGGTGCATGGGCCAGGGCGCCACCTGCGACGCCACCGCGCACCAGTGTTCGTTCACGATATTTGGCGGTCCGGCGCCGCTGCCCGATGCAGGGCGGTAGCCTGATCCACCGCGCTTCCGTCAGAGCCTATTCGACCGCGAGAAGGTACTTTGTGATCGTGTCGGTCTCTGGCGTCGAGCTCGTCGTCCGAAGATGGCCCACCGGCTGGGCGGCGGTCGCTCTGGTGATCGTCGCGGGATGCGGCGGTGCGCCGGCGACGGGCGCGGGCTTTGACGCCGCCGCGACGGAGACTCCGCTGGCAGCGCCCGGATTCGACGGGGGCGCGGAGAGCCCGACCGGCGCCGCCGGAACCGGGGGCGCCGGGCCGGGCGTCATCGCCGTCGACGCCTTCGGGGACGCAGAGGACGCCGGCAGCGCTGCGGACACCGGCCCGTCGATCGGTGACAGTGGCGGTGACAGTGGCGGTGACAGTGGCGGTGGCGGCAACCGCAGCAGCAAAGTCCTGATCTACGGCGTGACCACCAGCAGTTTTCGCCACGATTCGATCCCGGCCGCCGCGAAGGCCCTGTCGCAGGCGATGACGAAGGCCGGGCTGACGGCGGAGCTCGTCGGTGTCAGCAACGACTCGAACAAGGTCGACCAATCGAAGTTCACGGCAGAGGCCCTGACCCAGTACGGGGCGATCGTCCTGCTGGCCATCGGCGGCGAGCCCTTCGGCAATCCCGCCGACACCGAGATCCAGAACCTGGTCGACTATGTCCGCGGCGGCGGCGCCTTGGTCGGCGTGGAGACCGCGTCCGCTTGCTACAGCGACGTCATCAGCGGGCCGATGAGCGGCCATCCGACGTCGCCGGTCCTTCATGGCCTGATCGGCGGCACGTTCGCCGGCCATGCCGATCTGGGACCAGCAGTCTGCACCAAGGTCGGCAGTCACCCATCAGTGACCCAGCTGGCGCCGTCGTTTCGGTTGGTCGACGAGATCTACACCTTCGTGGACTTTCGCATGGACAATCAGGTCGTCCTGAACTGTGTCTCGGGCAGCTTGCCGAACATGGTTCGTCCGATCAGCTGGTACCGGGAAGAGGGCGCTGGGCGCGTTTTCTACACCGGCCTCGGCCACCTCACGTCGGCGTGGACGGGACCGATGGATACCAGCGCCGAATCGCGGCTGGTCGAGGATCACCTCCTGCCGGGATTGCTTTGGTCGATGAAGCGAGCGCCCTGAGCAGACCTTCCGGCGCATCCTCACGCGCTGGCGGCAGGAGATCCTCGCCTACCTTCGTCCCTCATGCGCGATGAGAGGGGGACGCAAAACGCGGAGTCCGGTGGCACCGAACTCCGCGTTTCTTTTTGTAGCGGGGGCGTGATTTGAACACGCGGCCTTCGGGTTATGAGCCCGACGAGCTACCAGGCTGCTCCACCCCGCATCACTGCTGCAAGTCGCGCGGAAAGTTGCCCTATCCTGGGTCGCGCGTCAAGGCCGGCGAGCGAAAAGTCCCTCGACGGCGACGCGTCCGTCTATGCGGTGGGCGGTGGTGGCGCGGTGACAATCGGCGCCGCGGCGGCGTATTTACCGATCAAACGGCCCACGCGCGGTACGGCGGCCTCGACGTGCTTCTTTCCCGTCGGGCGCAGCTTTTCGTAGGCCTTCTTCAGCGTGGCGTTCTTGGCGCGGGCGGCGCGTTCGTCGCTGATGGCCAGCAAGGCTTCGGCGACCTCACCGGCGCGCGCGCCCAGGTACGGGCCGGTTGGTTCGTTGCGGACCTGGGCGGCGGCGTGGAACGGCTCCAGGCGGGCGACGAAATCGTTCAGCATGTTGTCGACGGCCTCGGCCACGAACCCGGGTTTGACGGCCTTGACCAGGGCGAAGGCGCCCTTGATGGCCAGGCCGCTGAGGCCGCCCTTGCTGTCGACTTCTTCTTCGATCAAACGAACGCAGTCGGCGACGACCTTGGGTCGGTTGCCGGGGACCAATAGCAGCTCGTTAAGGGTGCTCATGGCGGCGAATCTACACTAGTCCCGACGGACGTGGTACTCGTGTCGGGGTCATGGGTAGGCCCGATTCGGCGCGCACCGCCCTGGGGGTTTTGACGGGGCTGAACCTGCTGAATTACATCGACCGGTTCATCCCGTCGGCCGTGTTGCCGTCCATCATCGCCACGCTGCACATCAGCGACGCGCAGGCCGGGTCGCTGCAGATGTTTTTCATCATCACGTATGCCGTGGTGTCGCCGGTAGCCGGGTGGCTGGGCGACCGCTACGCCCGGTTTCGCCTGGCGGCGCTGGGCGTCTTTGTCTGGAGCGCGGCGACGGTCGGGTCGGGCCTGGCCCCCACGTTCGTGGCCCTGGTGGCGGCGCGCTCGCTGATCGGC
>JAXDMH010000278.1:0-4716 GCA_034666225.1 Myxococcales bacterium | reverse complement strand
CTGCTGGACACCGTCCGCCGCGCCCTGGAACAGGCCAACCTGTACCGTGAACGCGAACGACTGCGCGGCGACCTGGAACGGTCGGAGGCGCGACACCGCGAGGTGGTCGAATCGGTGCCGGCCTTTGTCCTGTCCCTGGATGCGCGCGGCTTGATCACCACCTGGAACCGCCAGCTAGAGCGAGTCACCGGATACATGCGCGACGAGATGCTGGGGCACGATGGCTCGGCCTTGGTGGGGCCTGACGATCGTCCTTACAGCCTTCCGCTCAAGGCGGGGGGCGCGCGCAAGGTGCGCTGGAACCGCGCCGAGGTGGCCCGCTCCGACGAGGCGCCCATCGTTTACGCCATCGGTGTCGACGTGACCGACGAGGAAGAGATGTTGCGCCGGGTGTTGCGGGCCGAACGTCTGGCGGCGGTAGGAACCATGGCTGCAGGGTTGGCCCACGAGGTGCGCAATCCCCTGAACTCGGCGTCGCTGCAGCTGACGGTGCTGGAGCGACGCCTGGATAAAGGTGAAGGCCCGGAATCCATCAGACCGATCGCGCACATCATCAAGAGTGAGATCGAAAGGCTGGATCGCCTGGTGCGAGATTTCTTGGCCTTCGCCAAGCCCAGCCCCCTCGATCCGCACCCGGTCGACGTGCCCGCGCTGCTGAAGGCGGTGGCGGCGCTGATTGAACCGGAGGTTGACGCGGCCCACGTCTCCGTCGCCGTTCAGCTGGCCGACCAGACGCCCTTGCCGCCGGTGGCGGGCGACGCCGAGCGGTTGCGCCAGGTTCTTCTCAACCTGACCCGCAATGCCGTCGAGGCGATGCAGGAATCGGGCGACCACCTCACGCTGCGCGCCCGCGGCGTCGGGACCATGGTGGAGATCGACGTCGAGGATGACGGCCCCGGCTTTGCCGAGCATCTTCCGGTCTTCGATGCCTTCTTTACAACCAAGGATCAGGGCACTGGACTGGGCCTGTCGCTGGTTCATCGCATCGTCAGCGATCACGGTGGCACTATTCGCGTCGAGTCGCGCCCCGGGCGGACCTGTTTCACGGTCGCCCTGCCAATCACAACCGCCTAGGGCGGCAAGATCCGTCCCGCCTGTTCGCTCGCTGACCCGGGCAACGGACGGCTCCGCAATTCGTGCGCGTCGCATCGGCGGCGGCGAAAGGTCTGCGTGCATCTTCGCTTCCGACGGCGCCACGGCCGTCCGCGTGCTGGCCCGCGCTGTGCACTTCCCGGTCGCGATGAGAACGATTCTGGTCGCGACGGATTTCTCTCCCTGCGCGCGGACGGCCATCCAGCTGGCGTCGGCACTGGCGCGCCGGCTGGATGCCCAGCTGCATCTGGTGCACGTGTTCCAACCGGCGCCGCTTGATCTGGCGGCGATGCCCAGCGGCACCGGCTGGGAACTGGAAATGATGGCGGACGCCGAGAAGAAGATCGTCCACGAGGCCAGCGACCTGCGGCGGACCGGCATCGCGGTCAGCGGCGAGGTCCAGATGGGATTACCGGCCAGCCTCATCGTCGCCACCGCCCACGCCGTCGGGGCGTCGTTGATTGTCGTGGGCACGCACGGGCGAACAGGAATCGTGAACCTTTATCTGGGCAGCATCGCCGAGCGCGTCTGTCGCACCGCCACCTGCCCGGTGCTGGTGACCCCGCAGGACATCGCCGGCACCGGCCACTGGGACGCGCCCAACCGGCTGCATCTGGCCCTGGTCTCCGACGGCACCAGCGCGGCCAAGGCCAGCGCGTCATGGATTCGCGGGGCGGCCCAGACAATCGCCGGCGAACTGTCGCTGTTTCGGATCTATTGGCCCCCGGAGGAAGCGGCCCGCTATGGCCTGGACGAACCCTGGCAAGGGCGCGACGGCCATCCCGATCTGGTGCAATTGCTAGAGCGCGACCTGCGCCGCGACACGCAGGCGCTGGACAGTGCCCGCCCCCCGTCCATTCGCTTCAGGATCGCCGACCGGGAGGCCGCCGCGAGGCTGGACAGTGACGCGCGCGCGCTGGGTGCCGACGCCCTGGTCGTGGGCGTGGGCAAACAAGGTGACCGACGCTGGGCCGCGGTCGGCCTGGCGTCGCTGCTGAAAGCGACCTCCCTCCCTGTCTTCTGCATTCCGCAGGCGATTGTGCCCGAACAGCGCCACCTGCCCCTGTTTCGGTCGGTGCTGCTGGCCTGCGATCTCTCGGACAACTCAAAGGCTGCCGTCCTTCCTGCTTACGGCTTGTTGGCGGGCGGCGGTCTGGTCCAGCTATGCTACGTGCACGAATCAGCGCTGGTGACACCCGGCTCCAGCACGCCGCTGACGCAGCCTCTTTCGCCCGACGAACGGAGCAGCATCGAGGCGCGTCTGCGCGCCCTGGTTCCGGCCGAGGCGGCGGAGCACGGCATCGCCACCCACGTGTCAATCGCCGAGGGGCACAACGCCAGCGAGGCGCTGCTGGCGGCGGCCGAACGTCTGGACGTCGATGTCATCGCCCTCGGTTCGCACGGCCGCTCCGGTCTACGGCGGGCGCTGCTGGGCTCGGTCGCCGAGCAGGTGGCCAGGCACTCGCCGCGTCCGGTCTTCATCGCCCGAAAACCGGCGCAGTGATCCGGTCGAGACCGGAATCGGCGCGTTCGCTTTACGCCTGCGGCAGCCACGACGGGCGGCCCTGCGCGACGAACTTTTGCCCGCCTGCCGGACACCTATCCGTTCGGACTTTGACCGGCGGGGGCTACCGGCGCGCCGGTGGGGGAATCGGGGATGGAGACCTTGAACACCGCGCCGCTGCTTGACGGCTCCATCGCCACGGATCCGCCATGCGCGGCAGCGATGCGGCGGCACAGGGCCAGGCCCAGGCCGCTGCCCTTGGCCTTGGTGGTGAACAGCGCCTCGAAGATCTGGTGGCGCAGCTCCCCGGGAACGCCGGGACCCTCGTCGCGCACGCGCAGCAACGTCTCGCCTTCGCCCCGCCGCGCCTCGACGGTGATCCGTCCGGTTCCGTTCATGGCCTGGCTGGCGTTGATCAAAAGATTGGTCAGCACGCGCGCCAGCTGATCGGCATCGGCGTCGATGAAGATGCCCTCCGGCGCGTCGACGCTCACCTGGACCGACGGCGGAAGGCTGGCCGCTGGGATGGCGTCGGCGATGAACGCGTGGGCCGCCACCGGTCGCCGTTGCAAGGGGCGGCTGCGGGCCAGCTCCAGAAGATCGGTGATGGTGCGGTTCGACCGATGGACCTCGTGGGTGATCTTGTCCAGGTGCCGCGAGATGGTCGGGTCGGCGATCTTCAACTGCTCCAGGCGCTGGCGCATCAAGAAGGCCGACGATTCCACCACGCCCAGTGGGTTGCGCAGCTCGTGGCCGATGCCGGCGGCGAACTGGCCGATGGTGGCCAGCCGTTCGGCGGTGCGGTTCTTGGCCAGGAGATCTTCGCGGTACGTCTCCAGCATGATGGCCAGCTCGATGTCCAGGATCCGATGCAGCGCCGTGATCATGCGGCGCTGATCGTCGCTGGACAGCGTGGGCGTATTCCGCAGAGCGTCCACCGAGCGAAGGCGGATGCGGTCCATGGCCGCGAACATGTACATCTGGGGCAGTTCGATCTGCACGTGAACGCGGCCGATGCGCGCCCGCTTTTCAAAATAGGCTTCGTCGTGCGGACCGCGAAAAAGCTCGTCGATCCAGCCGAGCAGCGATCTCTTCAGGCGCTGGATCTGGGTGGCCCCGCCGGTGATGGCGGCGCGGGCCCCCGGGTGCGCTTCGATGGTGTCGTAAAAATCGTCGATGATCGCCGCGAAGTGCGGCGCCACGATGTCGTGGGCCTCGCGCAACGCCGCGGTCGCGTCGTCGTCGAAGCCCACATAGACCTTTACGTTCTCAAGGAAGGTCAGATCGCGCACGCCGGGAAATCTATCATTCATCATCCCTTTGCCTTGCCTTGCCTTGCCTTGCCTTGCCTTGCCTTGCCTTGCCTTGCCTTCAGTTCCCTCTGGTCACGTCAGTTCAGCCAGGGCGAGGCCTCTGACGGGCGAACCCAGTGCACGGCGACCACGCGCCTGGACAGCCGGCGATAACGACGGGCAGCCACCACCGCCGCGCCGTAGGCGGCCGCGAACACGCCGTCGTCGGCCACCAGGAGCTGGACCCCCGGTCGCAACCGGCGAACCTCGCTTCCCAACGATGCCTGACAGTCCCGATCGCAGGTGCGCCCGCCGATCAGCGCCAGCGGTGAATCCAGGATGTGATCGCCCACCAGAGCGGCGACGGTGACCGCGGCGCTGGCTGCATCCATCGGCCCGCGCCGCGACAACCGGCGAATCACCTGCCCGCTGTCATCGATGAGGCCGCAGCGCAACTGGCGCGCCCCCCAGTCCACATAGCCGATGGCCTGGGGAAACCGAAACCGCGTCCCCAGGCCCAGGCAGTTGCGCCCCAGGAAATGCCCGACCCGAAACGCCACCTGGTCCCGCGTCCCTGTCGACGCCACGTAAGCAACGTCGATATCCGATACACCGGCCGCCGTCAGCACAGCGGCCCAGCTGCAGCGGAGGGCCGTGCGCAGATCGGCAGGCTCCCGCGCTCCGCGCACCAGGGTCACGTTCGCGGCGATGACCTCCTCGCCGACCAGCGAATGCGCCAGCAGGACCGTCTTGATCGACGTCTTCCCCACGTCAACGCCGCCGGTGATGCAAACAGCGTCGCCCGGTTCGACAGGAGCCCCTGCCCTC
>JAXDMH010000277.1:0-6100 GCA_034666225.1 Myxococcales bacterium | reverse complement strand
GCCCGCCGCGCGGCGCGAGATCAAGACGCCGTCAGCCGGCGTGCCTTTGGGAAATTTCACCCACAGGGAGAAACTGAAACCATCGATGATGGAGTTCAACGCGCTGGAGACGGGCGTGCCCCCCAGCGTGATCCAGCCACCGGCGGTGCCGCCCGACAATGACAGACCAGTTCCGAATCGTCCCGGCACCCACGAGGTTCCGTTGTCCAGGTTGCTGACCACCGCCATGATGTGGTTGCGCGACTGCTCGCTGAGCACGGGGTTGCGGCCGCCGTCGTCCAGCGGCAAGAAGGCGACCAGGCCGGTGGTCAGGTCCCCCGCCGGTGGACAGTTTGGCCCGTCGTTGGTCGCGTCGGCGGGGTTCGGCAGCTCGTCCATCTTGGCGTCTCGATCGCCGGTGGCGTCCGCGCCGGTGGCGTCCGCGCCGGTGGCGTCGGCGCTGGGGGCGGGATCGGCCGATAGGTCGCGCGGCGCTGGCTTGTCGGGTTGTCCCGCTTCGACGGACGAATCGGCGGCGGCGTCGGGCAGGATCATCACATTGCCGCGGCTCTGACAGACCCCATCCAGACAGATCATCTCGCCAAGACAATCGTCGGTGATCGCGCAGGTGATCTTGCCGGCGGGAATCCGGGGCGAGAAGGTGCACCCCGCTGTCGCCAGCAGCAACAGCATCGCCGACCGGAGGCCATGGGCGGGTCTCATCGCTATCGCCTGAGATCGGCTGCTTTTTGCGCTTTCTTGACCGGCGCGGGCAAAGGCGGGCAAAGAATGACGCATGGCCTCCGCCAGAAACGGACGCCGGCGCTCCTAAGTCATGCAACTCTGACCCTGGAACCCGCGAAGGGTTCCAGGCCTCCCGCGATGGAACTCCGGCGGCATCGCCGCCTGCGTTCCTACGCGATTCAACAGGAGCCGACATGACCTCATCAGGAAGCCACGGAAATAGAACAAGGTTTGCGCTGTTTGGCGGCCTGGCGCTCGCGGGTGCAGCGCTGGGCTGCGATCCGGTCGCCAGCGACAATTACCAAGGAAAGGTGCTGGCCACGCTGCACGGCGTGGTCGCCAGCCCCACGACCGGCGTCGGCGGCACCCAGGCCCCCACGCAGCCGGTCGAGGTGGCCCTGATCTGGGGCAAGCCGGACGGAACCAGCGTCAAGCTGGTGGCCGAGAAGGTGGATATCAGCGGGATGTTCCCCGCCGAGTTCACGGTGCAGCTGCACCATCCACCGCCGTCCATGGTGGGCGCCAGCCTGGGGGGAGCCATGGTGAGCCAGGCCTTCATCGCGGCGTTGCCCAGAACCGACTGGAAACAGGGAACGCTGCTGGACAAAGGAAAGAGCGTCGAGGTCTTCGGGCTGGCCGAAGAACAGCTGTTTCACCTGGACCACGCGCTGGCGGCGGACGATCCGCTGGCGGTCCTGCTGGGCGGCATCCACGAGGCCGGTTTCCACCTGGTGCTGCGGAAAGAGCTCACCGCCGCCGAAGCGCAGACGCAGGCCGCGGCCTGCCGCAAGGTGCTGGCCGCCCAGTACGCCGATCGCTGCGACCAGACGCCCGCTGATGGTCACTTTCAGGGTTTGGTCGAGGCGCCCGGCGGGTTGGCCCACGTGATCCAGTTCGCGCTGAACGGACCCGAGGACCGTTCGTTCATCGGCACCGGCCCGGAAGATTCGCCGCCCTGTTCTGACTGCGAGGATCCGATCAGCTCGAATGGGTCGACCCCGCCCAACAGCGGACCGAGAGACGGCGGCCCGGGCGTGACGAATCCCTGCGGTTCGGGCGGCAGCTCCAGCAGCATGGGCAGCACCGGCAGCACTGGATCGCCCGAAGGCAACAGCAACGCCAGCGACGGCGGCTGCCCCGAGGCGGGAGCCGGCGGCGGGATCGGCGACCCGGTCCCAGGACAACCCTAGGTGGCGCAGACCCGCGCCGCGCCGAACCAGGACCAGGTCGCGCTCTGTTATCGCGAGCACGGCCACGTCGTCCTTCGGCGCGCGCGGGCAATCTTGGGTGACGAGGAAGAGGCACGCGATGTCGTTCAGGAGATTTTCATGTCACTGCTGGATCGCCCCGAACAGTTCGACGGCCGCAGCCACATCACCACCTGGCTGTACGCGGTGACGACGAACGCCTGTTTCACCCGGCTGCGCAACCGCCGCACCCGGCAGCGGCTGATCAGCGAACAGCCGGCGCCGCCCGCCTCTGCCGCCGCCGTGTCTGCGGAGACGGCGACGCTGGTGCGGCAATGGCTGGAGCAGTTACCGGACGAGCTGGCGGCGGTGGCCGTCTACGCGTTCGTCGATGAGATGACCCAGCAAGAGATCGCCGATCAGATCGGCGGCTCGCGCCGGCGGGTCAGCGATCTTCTGAAGCGAATCGAGGAGACGGTGCGGATCCCCGCCCGAGGAGCATGGTCATGATGGCAGAGGAATCGTCACCGGCGGCGTGTCTGTCGGAGCTGCGGCTGGATCGCTGGGTGGCCGGCGAGCTGAACGTCCCCGAGCGCGAAGACGTCGAGAACCACGTCCGCGGTTGCCGGCGGTGCGCCTCCCGCCGGGAGGCCCGCCTGATGGAAAAGCAGCGGTTTCACGACACGGCGCCGCTGATGCCCTTCGAGGCACGCCCGGCGCCGACGGTGATCGAAGACGCTGCTTTTGTCAGCCGCAAACGCCCGGGTTTCTTCGGCAGCAAACGCGCCGTCTTCGGGGCCGGGTCGGGGCTGGCGGTGGCCCTGGCGGCGGCGTTCATCCTGGTTCCCTGGGCGCTGGCGCCTTGCTGCGGCGAAACCGTGCAGGTCAAGGGAAAGGGAGGTCACCGCGTGCGGTTCTTCGTCCACGACGGTGCGGCCGGCACCGTCCGTGAGGGAACATTTGGCGAGACCGTTCATCCAGGCGATCGCATTCGCTTCGCCTTCAACCACGACGCGCTTGGTGATCGGCGCGTGGCGGTGCTGAGCCGCGACGCCGCCGGTAAAGTCAGCGTGTACTTTCCCGACGGCGCCAGGCAGACCGCACCGCCGCCACCGTCCGCCGACGGTCTCATCGGCTACAGTGTCCAGCTGGATGAGACACTGGGTCCGGAGACCCTTTATGCAGTGGATTGCGCGGGTGCGGTGGCGCTGGAGCCCATGCAGACGGCGCTGAGTCGTGCGTTCCATCCGGTCTGGCCGACATCGTGCCAGGTGGAAACCATCATGATCGACAAGAAGCCGCGCCGGTGAGGACAGCCGTCGGCATCATTGCCGGCGCCATCGCCACGCTGGCCGCGATCGCGCCAGCGCGGGCGACCGTCGATCGTTTTGGCGTCGTGCTGGGGAATGACCTGGGCGCGCGCGATGAACCGCGTCTCCGCTTTGCCGAGACCGACGCGGTCAAGCTGCACGACGCGCTGAAGGAGATCGGCGGCTTTCCCCCGGAGAATCTGGTCCTGCTGCGCGGCGAGAGCCCGGCGGTGGCGCGCAGCGCGCTCATCGCCGTGAACGCGCGCGTGCGGGAGAGCATCGCCGCCGGGCGGCAGGTGGTGCTGCTGGTCTACTATTCGGGGCACGCCGACGCCGACGCCCTGCACCTGGGCGACGGCCGGTTGTCGTTGCGCGAGATCGAAGAGCTGGTGCGCGGGTCGTCGGCGAACGTGCGCCTGCTGGTGCTGGACGCCTGCCGCTCCGGCGCGTTGACCCAGGCCAAGGGCGGCACGCGCGCCCCGCCCTTCCCCGTCGAGATCGAACAGCGCCTGACCGGCGAAGGCGCCATCTTTCTGACCTCCAGCGCGGTCAACGAAGAGGCGCAGGAATCCAGCGCCATCGGCGGTTCCTTCTTCACGCACTATCTCGTCTCGGGGTTGCTGGGCGCCGCAGACCAGAACGAAGACGGACAGATCTCCATCGACGAGGCGTATCGGTTCGCCTATGACAGCACGCTGCGCGCCTCCAGCCGCAGCTTGATCGGCACCCAGCACCCCACGTTCCGCTATGATCTGCGCGGCCAGGGCAGCCTGGGGCTGACCTTCCCCTTTCGCGACGCCGCGCGCGCGCAGATTCGGTTTCCGGCGGGGGTTGGGTTTCTCGTGCTGCGCGAAAACGGCGACGGAGCGGTGGTGGCGGAGGTGGGCGTGTCCGATCAGGTGCGGCGGCTCAGCCTGAAACCGGGCCGATATTTCGTGCGCGGCCGTGGCCGCGACTATCTGCTGGAAGGCACCGTCGCCCTGGCGGCCGGCCCTCAGCCGTACGTCGTTCAGGAACGCAACCTGGAACGGGTCGAGTACGCGCGCCTGGTGCGCAAAGGCGGCGGCCAGGGAAACGATCGGGCTGCCGTCAGCCTGGAGGCGGGCCTGGCCCTGGCGTCGTCGGCCTGGACGGGCGCTGGTTTGTGTCGCGGCGGGTTCGCGGGCGCGTCGCTGGCCCTGGCGCGGTTGACGCTGGGCCTGCGCCTGGGCGCCTGCCGCTCCCGCGACGACCGACTGTTTCTGGACGCCGTCGCCGACACCTTCGAGGCCCAGGTCCGCGCGTCGCTGGAGTGGGATCTTCGGCCGGTCACGCTGGGCATCGGGGTGAACGCGGGGGCCGCCCTCCTTCATCAGCAGTTCGACACCTCCGGCGTCGCTCCCAGTCGCTGGAGCGCGGGCGGCACGCTGGGCGCGGCGGCGCGCCTGGTGGTGCCGCTGGGGCGACGCCCCTTTTTGCTGGCCGAGCTGTCGGCGGAGACGCTGCTGATCCGCAAGGAGCGCGACGCCGACGGCGACAGCCGGTTCGCCGCCATTGGCGGTGGGCACGTGCTGGCAGGCGCCGGCGCCCACCTGTGGTAACGCCCGCCTCGTGCTCTCCCTGAGAAACCGCGCCCGGCGAATACCTGTCCGACCGGATATAGCGGTGCCCGCTGCAGCAGACGACCGAAAGGCCTGCTTCCCGCGCCCGGCCGTCCTATATTTACAGCCGTTGCGTTGCCGCTGTCTCTCGACCGGCGGCGTCGCCCGCGGAGGTGATCTTATGATTAATGGGCAAATGACAGGCAAAGGCAGCAGCGGCGGAACCTGGGCAGTGGTGACGGCCATGCTCGCGCTGCTGAGCGGATGCGCGCACGAATTCGCTTACGTCCCGGTGGGAGCGGGAGCGACCGGTGGCCCGGCCGCCCAGTATCCCATCCCGCCCGAAGCGCCTCAGGGCGAGGCCTATGTGACGTCCTTCGGGTTCACCGACATGGACGTCGGCCCCAATCAACCGGGGACCATGCTGCACGCGCGGCTGGCGGTCTCGAACGGCAGCAGCGTGGCCTGGAAAATCGACGGTCAGCAGCAGTTCCTGGTGGCGCCCGGTGTGTCACCCCAGCCGCCGGCGTTCGTGAACACCGATGCGCAAGGGCCCGGGCCGATCTATGAGGTGCCGACGGGACGAGCGTCCGTCTTCGATCTGTATTTCGCCGTCCCGCCTCCCATCGACAGGACGCGAAACCTCAGCGGCTTCGCCCTGGACTGGAACGTCGACGCCGGCGGGAGGGTCATTGCCGAGCAGACGTCGTTCCAGCGTTCCGAAGCCCCGCCCTCGTCGTATGCGTACGCTGCGTATCCACCTTACGTCATCGTCGGGTTGGGCTTCGGCCTGGGATGGTGGTACCACCCCCACTACGCGCGCTTCTATCGTTTCCATCCGGGGATCCACGGCTACTATGGGCCGGGCCGCGTGCGCGGGGGAGCCTGGCGGGGCGCGCCGCCCGCGACCTGGCGAGGCACGCCCCCGCACGGCGGCGGCGGATGGCGAGGCACGCCAGCCCACTCGACGGGCACGGCGCCGCACTCGCGCAGCGGCAGCAGCGGCGGGCATAGCGGCGGCGGCCATGGCGGCGGCCACGGCCACTGAGACCCATCGATGCAGTTGCTAACTTTCGTTAATTCTCTGTAAGCGCCGCCGGACGCAGCCATCGTGGTAAAAACTTTGCGTGCGCGCGCGGTCCGCCTTCGTCGGCACTTTCGTCGTTGTTGTTGGTCTAGGCGCGGGCGCCTGTTCAAGCGGATCGACGCCACGCCCCGACGGCGCGGCGCCCACCGGAGATGGGGCCACACTGGATGGACCAGTCTTTGATGCGAACGGCGCCGACGCCGCGACCGATGC
>JAXDMH010000276.1:0-3977 GCA_034666225.1 Myxococcales bacterium | reverse complement strand
TATCACCCGGGCCCTGCCGGTGCCGGGGCCCACGACGTTCGGCCGCGGTCTGGAGATCGGGCTCATGTGCGACGAGGGCGCCTTCGAAGGCAGCGGTGTCTTCCTGATGGCGGCGGTCCTGGAACGGTTCTTTTCCAAGTACGTGTCGATCAACTCGTTCACGGAAACGGTGCTGCGCACCGTGCAGCGGGGCGAGATCATGCGCTGGCCGGCCAGGCTGGGACTGCGGCAGATCCTGTGAGCCCGCCGCCGGCAGCGGGGACGGTGCCGGCGGTGCCGGCGATGCCTCCTGCGGGCGGCGGCGCGCCGGGCGGTGCGGGGACGCCCGGCGGCAAGCCACCGGGGGGGCCGGGGGGCGGTCCGGCGGCGCAGCGTCCGCCTCTGCCGCCGCAGCGAGCGCGCGCCTTCGCCCAGCTGCTGGACATGCTGGCCCGGGCTCCGCACCAGTTCGATTTCTTTCAGGTGTTGCGGCGGATGGAGGCCCTGCACCGCGATCGCCCTGATCGCCCGCGCTTTGGCGCGGGGCCTCGTCCGGCCGATGAACCGATTCGCCTGGGCCAGGAACCGTCGCTGGCCTTTCCGCCCACCGCTTTGTCCGAGTTGCGGCCGGGCACCGACGGGCGTCCGCCGCGTCTGTCGGTGCACTTCTTTGGCTTGCTGGGGCCCAACGGTCCGCTGCCGCTGCACCTGACCGAATACGTTCGCGACCGGGTGCACAACGCCGGCGACGCGACCATGAGCCGGTTTCTGGATCTGTTCCACCACCGGATGTTGATGCTGTTCTATCGGGCCTGGGCGGTGGCGCAGCCGACGGTCAGCCACGATTTGCCAGAGACCGATCGTTTCGCCACCTACGTCGGCGCGCTGGCCGGGCTGGGGCTGCCGTCGCTGCGTGGGCGCGACGCCATGCCCGACGCGGCCAAGCTGTTCTACGCGGCCACTCTGTCGGGTCAGACCAAACACGCTGACGGCCTGGCCGGAATGATCGGCGATTTCTTCCAGATCCCGACCCACATCGAACAGTTCGTGGGCGACTGGCTGGAGCTGCCTGTGGCGCACCGCTGGCGGCTGGGCGTCCCGGGGCAGATCGGATTGCTGGGCGTGTCGTCGACGCTGGGGGCGCACGCCTGGGCTGCGCAGCAGAAATTCCGCGTGGTGCTGGGGCCGCTCAATCGCGTGCAGTTCCAGCGCATGCTGCCGGGAGGGCCCAGCCTGAAACGCCTGCGGGCCATCGTGCGCAGTTACACCGGCGACCAGTTCCGCTGGGACGTGAAGCTGATCCTGCACGAGAAGGTCGATCAGCCCTGGCACCTGGGCCAGTCGCGGTTGGCCTGGACCACTTGGCTGGGGCGGGCCGGACGCGGCGCCAGCGGCGGAAGACGCGAAGATCTGATACTGGATCCTCAGGCCGAGATACCAGACGCGGCCTGAGGTCGCCCTTAACAGGAGAAAGCACATGTCCGAGATCAGCCGGGTGGCGTTATTCGGGAAATTGAACAGCCTCGGGTACAAGGCGATCGAAGGCGCCACGGTGTTCTGCAAGCTGCGCGGCAACCCATACGTCGAGCTGGTTCACTGGTTCCAGCAGATCATCCAGCAGCAGGATTCGGATCTGCACCGCATCATCCGCCATTTCCAGTTCGATCCGTCGCGGTTGGCCAAGGAGATGACCGAAGCGCTGGATCGTTTGCCACGCGGGGCCAGCTCGATCTCGGACCTGTCGTCGCACGTCGAGGAGGCGGTGGAACGCGGTTGGGTCTACGGCAGCCTGATGTTCGGCGATAAGCAGGTGCGGACAGGACATCTGGTGGTCGGCATCCTCAAGACGCCGGGGCTGCGCAACGCTCTGCCCGCCATGTCGCGCGAGTTCGACAAGGTCAAGGTCGACGCCCTGGTGGAAAATTTCGACGCCATCGTGGGCGGATCACCCGAGACGTCGATGCGCGCCTCCGACGGCGGCGGGGCGGCGTCGCCCGGTGAGGCCAGCGGGGCGATGCCCCCGGCCGAGATGGGCAAGCAGGAAGGCCTGCGCCGATTTTCGGTCGACCTGACCGAGCGGGCCCGCAAGGGCGAGATCGATCCCATCGCCGGGCGCGAAGAGGAGATCCGGCAGATCGTCGACATCCTGATGCGGCGGCGCCAGAACAACCCGATCCTCACCGGCGAGGCGGGCGTGGGCAAGACGGCGGTGGTGGAAGGGTTCGCCCTGCGCATCGCCTCGGGGGACGTGCCGCCGCCGCTGAAGGACGTGTCGCTGCGGGCGCTGGACGTCGGGCTCTTGCAGGCGGGCGCGTCGATGAAGGGCGAATTCGAGAACCGGCTGCGCCAGGTCATCGACGAGGTGCAGTCGTCGCCGACGCCGATCATCCTGTTCATAGATGAAGCGCACACGCTGGTGGGCGCGGGGGGCGCGGCCGGCACGGGCGACGCGGCTAACTTGCTGAAGCCGGCGCTGGCCCGCGGCAAGCTGCGCACCATCGCCGCGACGACCTGGGCCGAGTACAAGAAGCACATCGAGAAGGATCCGGCGCTGACCCGCCGGTTCCAGGTGGTGCAGGTGCCGGAGCCGACCGAAGAAAAGGCGCTGCTGATGATGCGCGGTGTGGCCTCGACGCTGGAAGCACACCACCGTGTGCAGATCCTGGACGAGGCGTTGGAGGCGTCGGTCAAGCTGTCGCACCGGTACATTCCGGCGCGCCAGTTGCCGGACAAATCGGTGAGCTTGCTGGACACGGCGTGCGCGCGCGTGGCCATCGGTCAGCACGCCGTCCCGGCCGAGGTCGAGGACAGCCGCAGCCGGATCGTCGCCCTGGAGATCGAACAAGGGATCATCGGCC
This sequence comes from Myxococcales bacterium, assembly GCA_034666225.1. Taxonomy (GTDB): domain Bacteria; phylum Myxococcota_A; class Polyangia; order Fen-1088; family Fen-1088; genus DATKEU01. The sequence goes on along the minus strand of JAXDMH010000276.1, from coordinate 1,140 downwards.
GCGAGAAGGCGGCCGGCTGGGAGACCGCCGAGCGCGAGGTGTCGGTCAGCGCCAAGCTGGTGACCGAGCGCGAGCGCCTGTCAAAATTGGAGGTTCGCTGGAAGGCGGAGAAGGGGCTGGTCGATGAGATCCTGGGCATTCGCAAGACGCTGCGCGGATCGACGGAGCCGGTGGACAGCGCGGCGGCCAAAGCCAGCGCGGCGTCGGCCGCCTCGTCGGGACGTGCCGGCGAAAAAGGCGACAAGGCGGCAGCGACGGCCACGGCGACGGCCGCAGCCTCGGTGAAGGTGCCCCCCGCCGACGAGGCGCAGCGGCCGGCGCTGCTGGAGAAGCTGCGCCGTCTGCAAGGCGAGCTGGCCGAGCTGCAGGGCCAGGAGCCGCTGATCTTGCCGACGGTCGACGCCCAGGCGGTGGCCTCGGTGGTGGGCGACTGGACCGGCATCCCGGTCGGCCGCATGGTGAAGAACGAGATCGAGACCGTGCTGAAGCTGGCCGATACGATGGGCCAGCGGGTGATCGGTCAGTCGCACGCCCTGCAGATGATCGCCCGGCGCATTCAGACGTCGCGAGCCGGCCTGGAGAATCCCAGCAAGCCGATCGGCGTGTTCATGCTGGCCGGGCCGTCGGGCGTGGGCAAGACGGAGACGGCGCTGACGCTGGCCGAGTCGCTTTACGGCGGCGAGCAGAATCTGATCACCATCAACATGAGTGAATTCCAGGAGGCCCACACCGTCTCGACGCTGAAGGGGGCGCCTCCCGGATACGTCGGCTACGGCGAGGGCGGCGTCCTGACCGAGGCCGTGCGCCGACGGCCGTACAGCGTCGTGCTGCTGGATGAGGTTGAGAAGGCGCACTCGGACGTGCACGAGCTGTTCTTCCAGGTGTTCGACAAAGGATTCATGGAGGACGGGGAAGGGCGCCTCATTGATTTCAAGAACACGCTGATTTTGCTGACGTCGAACGTGGGCAGCGATCTCATCATGAACATGTGCAAGGACCCCGAGCTGCTACCCGATCCGGAAGGGATCGCCAAGGCACTGCGGGAGCCGCTGTTGAAATCGTTCCCGGCGGCGCTGCTGGGGCGCATGGTGACCATCCCCTACTACCCGCTGTCGGACGAGATGATCGGGAACATCGCCC
>JAXDMH010000275.1:0-5031 GCA_034666225.1 Myxococcales bacterium | reverse complement strand
AGGTGGGCCTGTCCACGCTGGAGGCGTCCACCGACGGTCTGCCGGGACCGCATTCGCGCAGCATCTCGTGGAAGTCAGCCTCAGAGCCGCTGTACAAGATCGTCAGCCCGCAGGGCGTGTTCGATCGCATGCTGGGCGGTGGCACCACCGGGACGACGCCCGGGACGACGCCGGGGTCGACGACCCCGGATCCCCTGGCGGAAAGACGGCGCGCCCTGAAGAAGAGCGCCCTCGACTACATTCACGAAAACGCCACCGGGCTGCAAAAGAAACTGAGCACCAGCGATCGCGCCCGGATGGACAAATTTCTCACGTCGGTGAGGACACTGGAGCAGCGGGTGGCGGCGCCTTCCATGCCGCCGGCCAATCCGCAGGCCTGCACCGGCTTGACCCGACCCAGCCAGACCTTCGGCGTCGGCAACGTGCCGGCCGATTACAACCGCGGGGCCCACGCCACGCTGATGATCGATCTGGTGGTGATGGCCATTCAGTGTGACGTCACCAGAGTGGTCAGCTTCATGCTGGACGACGCGCGCAGCGAATTTGTGTACAGCTTTATCAGCGAGCGAATGTTCACGCCCACCGGTTCAACGCCCGGAACGGCGCCGGTGCAGAACTATCACGGTCTTCAGCACGGCGGTCCGACCAACAATGGCTTTGCCACCATCACCTGGTGGAACGCCCAGCGCGCCAACGAGCTGGCCACAAAGCTGGCGGCCATCACCGAGGGCGGCGCCGGGAACGTCCTCGACAATTCGGTGATCACGTTCATGAGCGGCATGCACGGCGGCAACCACGACGGGCTGGACCTGCCCATCGCCCTGATCGGCGGTGGGGGCGGTGTGCTGAAGACCAACCAGTACATGAACTTTGGCAGCCCCGGGAAGAACCTGCAGGACATGCACCTCACGATCTTGCAGAAGGTGTTTGGCTCGCCGCTGAAGACATTCGGCGTGCCCGTGGGCGGCTATACCAGCGGCATCATCCCCGAAATCCTGGCCTGACGAAGGGGCGGGCGAGCGCTCGCCCGAGCGAGAGTCAGTCGCGCCGATGGAAACCCATCGCTCGCGCGACAACAATGTCAGAAAGTGGACGCGCTCCCTGGACGGCAGTCCGCATTCCGACGGACAATCGTCTTGCCTTGCGTCGCGGCACGGTCGTTGCTTTCGCAAGCGCACCAGGAGTCCCCCATGAAGACAACCGCCGCCTTGGGTCTGTGTCTGTTTGCCGGATTCGCCGCCACCAGCGGCTGCCTCCCCCAGCAGGGGATCACCGACGGGCCCTTCGGCAGTGGGGGCGCGGGTGGCAGTTTTCCCTTCGGCACCGGCGGGACAACCAACTGTTCCGATCAGGCCGGCGTCGGCTCCGGCGGGGCGGCTTTCCCCTCGGGGCCGATGGGGGCCGGGGCGCCCTTCGGTGCCACGCCGCCCCAATATGGATCGACCATCACGCCCGAGGTGGCGCCTCCCCCCATCAGCGGCGGCACGCTGCTGATGCTGCACGACGGACACACCGCCTTCGCCGCTGACCCCGACCGCGATCGGTTGTCCGTGGTCGACCTGGTCGCCCGCACGGTCAAGGTCACCGTTCCTTTGATGAACGGTGACGAACCGGGCCGCGCCGTCGAGGACAAGGCCGGACGCGTTCACGTCGCCCTGCGACGGGGCGGCGCGGTGGTGACCTTGCTGCCTCCCGCCTGGACCGTCAGCGATCGCCAGGCCGTCTGCACGGCGCCGCGCGGTCTGGCCTACGACGCCAAGCTGGATCGGATCCACGTGGCCTGCGCGGGCGGCGAGCTGGTCTCGCTGCCGGCGGCGGGCGGCCCCCCGGCCCGCACCGTGATGCTGGACGGCGATCTGCGCGACGTGGTCGTCGACGGTGACCACCTGCTGGTCAGCCGGTTTCGTTCCGCGCAGATCCTGACGGTGGACGCCAACGGAGCGGTGACCCAGCGTCTGACGCCGCCCACCTTCCGCTCGTTCGAGGCCCACAACAATCAGCTGTTTTCGCCGTCGGTGGCCTGGCGCATGACTGCCATGCCGGACGGCGGCGTCGCTGTCGTTCACCAGCGTGGCCTGGTGGACGAGGTCGCTCCGTCGGCGGGCGGTTACGGATCGATCAACCCGTGCGACGCCATCGTGCAGACCGCGGTGCTGGTCATGAAATCGGGACAGATGCCCCGATCGGTGCCGGCCATCCCCGGCATGGTGTTGCCGGTTGATCTGGCGGTTTCCCCCGACGGCAAGCGGGTGGCGGTGATCGCCGCCGGCAACGCCACCAACGCCGCGACGCCGGGCGGGGCTCCCGCCATGGCGCGCGTCTTTGCCGCCGACGTCGCCGACATCAGCAACCCGGTGATCGGCTGCCGGTCCGACGGAACCTACGGACCCTGTCAGGATTTCGGTAAAAGGGTCGCCCCGCCCATCCCGCCGATGAGCACCGGCTCGGGCGGTGCCGCCGGCGGCAGCGATGGCTCCTCGGGCGGCGCCTCGGGGGTCGGCGGCATGGGCGAGGGCGGCTTCATGGCCGGCGCGCCGTCGATACCGGCGCCCGGACCGGATCTCTGCCCGACCAACAACGGTTCGCACGTCGGCGAGCTGCCCGAGGTGGTGGGCGAACCCACCGCTGTGGCCTACGACAGCGACGGCAAGGTGGTGGTCCAGACGCGTGAGCCCGCGACCCTGCAGACGGGGTCGGGCGCGCCGATCGTCCTGTCGACCGACAGCCGTGAAGACACCGGCCACACCATCTTTCACAGCAACGCCGGCGCCTCCGTGGCCTGCGCCTCGTGCCACGCCGAAGGTGCCGAAGACGGTCGCACCTGGAACTTTGCCTGCGAAGGCGAACGCCGCACGCAGTCGCTGAGCGCCGGGATCTCCGGCACCGAGCCCTTTCACTGGAACGGCGACATGACCACGTTCCCGCAGCTCATCGACAACGTGTTCGTGGCGCGCATGTCCGGACCAAAGCTGGGGCCCGAACAGATCACCGCCGCCCTGCGCTGGATCGATCACCAACCGCGGGTCACCCTGCGCGCCGCCGGCGACGCCGCCAGCATCGAACGCGGCCGCGCGTTGTTCAACGACAAGGTCGTGGCCTGCGCCAGCTGCCATACGGGCGACAAGTTCACCAACAACAAGACCGTCGACGTCGGTACCAAGGGGCTGTTCCAGGTGCCGTCGCTGCTGGGCATCGACCAGCGCGCCCCTTACATGCACGACGGCTGCGCGGCGACGCTGACCGACCGATTTGGCGCTTGCGGCGGCGGCGACAAGCACGGCGTGACCTCGCAGCTGGGCAAGGCGCAGATCGCCGACCTGGTCGCGTATCTGCAGACGCTGTAACGGCGAAAGGACCACGGTAGGATGGCTCGGTGCCTGCCGAGCTGGGGACCGTTGCGCTCACCATCCTGGCGTTGGTCTCCTTCGCGTCGAATTCGCTTTTGACCAGGCTGGCCCTGGGGGCGCATCAGATCGACGCGGCGACGTTCACGTCGATCCGGTTGGTGGCGGGCGCCGTCGTGCTGGCGGTGATCGTCAGGGCTCAGGCCGGCACGTTCAAGCCGTTGCGCGGGCGTGGCGCGGTGGGGCCGCTGGCGCTGTTCGCTTACGCGGCGCCGTTTTCGTTCGCTTACCTCCGGATCGGCGCGGCCACCGGGGCGCTGGTCCTTTTCGGCGTCGTGCAGTTGACCATGATCGGGTACGGAATCTTCCGCGGCGAGCGACCGGCGCCGCTGGCGTGGGCCGGTCTGGTGCTGGCCATCGGTGGTCTGGCGATTCTGACCGTTCCCTCCGCGGCGCGACCTGATCCGCTGGGTCTGGCCCTGATGTGCGTCGCCGGTGTGGCCTGGGCGGTCTATTCGCTGACCGGAAGAAAGACCCCCGATCCGCTGGCGGCGAACGCGCGCAGCTTTCTGTGGAGCAGCCCGCTGGCGCTGCTGGTCAGCCTGTTGTGGGGAACATCGCTGGCCGCCACCGGCCGGGGCATCGCCCTGGCGCTGGTGTCGGGCGCGGTGACGTCGGGCCTGGGTTATGCCGTCTGGTATCGGGCGTTGCCGCGCCTGTCGGTCACGCAGGCAGCGGTCGCGCAGCTCAGCGTGCCGATCATCGCCGCGCTGGGGGCGGCGTCCTTGCTGAACGAAAGACTCAGCGCGCGCCTGCTGATCTCCGGTGTGGCCGTCCTCAGCGGCGTCGGCCTGGTTCTGTCGGCGCGCTCCCGGCGCCGCGCGTGATCAGAAAGACCAGCCGACGTTGATGTTCAGCAGAACGATATAGTCAGATTCGCTGGCATTGCTGGCCCCGGACGTCGCGCGGGCGGTGATGCGTTCGGAGCCCAGTTGCGTATCGACGGTAAAACCGACGTCGGTCGTGTACTTGTACCCAGCGAAGGGACCGATGGCCAAGCCTTCTCCCTTCGCCGACAGACTCGAATCGGAAAGGTGCAGATACAGCAGCTCGGCGCCCAGTTGCATCCCGTGCCGGAAGTCGCCTACGACGTAGTACCGAAACTGGGCGCCCGCCTCGTAGACCGAGGCCGACAGCTTCACGCCGTTGGTCGTCTCGGAGTACTTCCCGCCACCGGCCACCAAGGCCACACCGATCTTGTCGCTGGCGCGAATTTCACCGGTGAGCTCGAGAATGGGTGACAGCAGGTGCAGCGGCGAGATGGTGAGAGCGAAGACGCGATGCGGATGCGTGACTTCGGGAGGCGGGTAGGGCGGGTAGGGCGGATAGGGAGGATAGGGCGGGGGCAGGGCCGCGGGCTGCGCGCCTGCGGGAGCCACCACCGTCGGCGGCGGTGCGGGCGGCTGGTTCTGTCCCCAGGCAAGAGTGGGAGCGGCCAGGGCAAAAATCACGGTAAGCGAAGCGAGTCTAAGCATCGCAAAAGAATCGCCGCGATCGATTGACCACACAAGTGACCGCTGTCACCGACGGCGTCAGTGTCAAGATTCGGCGAGGGCTGCGGATGGGTTTTGCGGCGTCCGCCTCCTCCGCGTGGGCGGGTCCTGTCGCTGCAGGAAACCTTCCCCAT
>JAXDMH010000274.1:0-5365 GCA_034666225.1 Myxococcales bacterium | reverse complement strand
GACCGTCAAGATGGGCGGCGATCATCCGGTCATCTGGACCAACGACACCGTCAAGGGCAAGAACCTGTACATCTTCATGGGCCACAGCCCCATGCTGTTCCAGAACACGGCCTGGGCGACGCTGTTCCGCAACGCCATCTCCTGGGCCGGCACGCCCCGCTGAAGACGCCCTGAGCGCCCCGCCGCGACTACTTCCAGCGCCGGCTGTGCTCCAGCGCCTTCTGGCCCAGCGGTGTGCCGGCGGCTCTGGTGGCGACGCGATCCCAGGCCGCGGCGGCCGCGACGTTGTCCCGCAATGATTCAAGTGCGATGGCCCGGTTGGTGAGGGTCGCGAGATCGTCAGCGCCACGGTCACCATCCCGCGCGCGGTCGAGCAACGCCAGCGCCTCTTTCCAGCGACCGGCCTTGAGATCGACCGCGCCCAACCAGGCGGCCAGGCGGATCTCGTCATCGCTGGGCAGGCACCCCGGCGCAGCCGCCAGCGCGCGCCGATAGGCCTGTTCGGCGCGCGCGGCGAAGCGCGTGTCTTCCCCCGCCAGCTCGAATTGCAGGTCACCCAGCCGTTGCCGCCAGACGCAGTCGGCCACTGGTGACGTGACGGGCGGTTCGTCGATCGGCACGGTGGCGGCGCCGGTTTCGACGCTGAAACGAAACGTCGCCGGGATCTCGTGGGCGGCGATGAAGGCGGTCCAGCGCGGCAGCCGGCGTACGAACACGCGGGCATCGTCCTGTCGGTAGACCAGCGCCCAGATCTCCGGATCCCACCAGGCGGCGCGGCGGTTGACGCCCGCATAGGCGATGAGCGCACTGTCGACCTGGTAGCGATCCATGGCGGCGTTCCAGTCGGCGCGCGAAAGATCGAAACGGCCCAGCAAGCGGTGGAATTCGTCCGGATAGGCGGGCATGCGCGGATCGACGAAGACCCGATGGCGCGGGTAATCGGCAAAGGCGAGATACGAGCCGACCTCGAAGTCGTTGTACATCCGGTCGCGCAGCCCGTGCTGCTCCATGAACGCCAGGGCGGCCAGTGGCAACGCCGAGGTATCCACACCCAGGTGGATGAACGGTTGCCGGCGAGCCATCGCCACGGCCCGCGGTGCCACCGCTGCAACCACCAGCGCCACGGCGGCCAGCGGTGAGGCGAACCTGGCCAGGGCGCGGGCCTTGGCGTTCAGTCGATCCGCCGCCGCGAAGGAAAGGGCCACGGCCAGGACGGGCGCCGCCAGCAACGCAAAGTCCGCCCCGAACCGCACCCACCCACACGTCATCAGGCCCAGTCCCAGAACTGGCAGCAGCACGCGCGCCGGAAGGCGCCTGCGGAACACGACCGCCGCGGCGATGACCAGGGCGCCAAGCACGATCAGCGGTCCGTCGGAGATCAGGGCCGGCGATCGGAACTCGTCGACGGCGTGCATGCGCGGAAGATGCAGATGCAGCCACAGGTAACGAACGATTCGAGGGCCAACCGGCGTGGCCGCAAGGGCCAGAACCGCCCCGGCTGCCATTATCAACAGCGGTGCCGCCGCCGGCGGTGGTTCTGCGGCATCCCGGCGCAGCGCCGCGCGCCGATGATGATCGATGAGTGCCCCGCCGCCCGTCAGCGCAAGAATGATCGGTGCCAGGAACGCCCCCGCGTGCAGGTTGGCCCATAGCACCACCACGCCCAGCAGCGCCGCGCCCACACGCAGCGTCTGTCGGCGCGCCGTCGGCGCCGTGGGCCGCGGCAGACACTCCAGCAACGCCAGCAGCGCCACCTCACCCGCCAGCGAGAAGAGATGCGGGCGCTCGACCAGACGCTCGCGCATCACGAACAGCGCGGCCACCAGCACCACCACTGACGCCAGCGGACCGGCGCCGCGGCGTCGACAGACCCAGTACGCCAGCGCGAACGTGCCCATCACGACGGCGGTCTTGGCCACCACGATCGCTGGAAACCCGCCCAGCCGAAACAGCGCGGCCAGCAGAACCTCGAACAGCCACGCCGTATCGACGTCCGGATGCTGCGGATAGGTGAACGAAAACAGGTTCTGCGCGGGGATGGCGCCCGTGGCCAGAATCTCCTGACCGACCTTCAATCGGAAGAACAGGTCGGACTCGGTGCTGGGGCAAAGCAACAGCCCGGCCACGAACACCAGAAATGCCACCAACAACAAGCGACCAAGTCTAGTGCACCGCCGTCGAAATAGCGTCAACACCGGGGCCGACAAGCCGGCGTGGATCGTCGGCAGAATGGGACGCTATCTCGACGGCGGTGCACCGGCGCGCATTTGAGGCAACGGCGACCTCCAACGCGCCCGCTGAAGGATTACTGCAACCGGGCCAACGCCCCCGCTCCCCGGCAGAGCCACTCGTTTCCCGTCAGATCAACCAATGATAGGCTGGCGGTATGACGACCGGCCGCGATCAGACGCTGACGGCGGTGAAATCGCCGCTGGCGACTGAGGAGCAGCGGGACATCGCGGTCCTCCTGATGGTGGGCAGCGCCGAGAACCCCGGGTTGCCCGCCAACCGGCGGCTGCAGATCATCGGCAACGGGCTGGAGATCGGGCGGCGTCCCCCCGAGCACAGCCGCCCCGGCGTCAACACCGCGCTGCTGGACGATGACACGCTGGTCTCCGGTCACCACGCCCGCATCGTACCGCAGGCGGCAGGGACGTTCGATCTCCTGGATCTCGGCAGCAAGAACGGCACCTGGATCGACAACGCGCGCATCGATCGCAACGCAACGCTGCGCGACGGGGCGCTGGTGTTCGTGGGCAATCACGTCGGCGTCTTTCGCGTGGTCTCGGCGCTGGAGCTGGAGGCGATCAAGAACGATCTCGTCCAGCCCTTCGGCCCGGTGGCCACCAGCTCGCCCACCATGGCCCTGGCCTGCGATCGCCTGCGGCGGCTGGCGACCTCCGACGGCGAGCTGCTGATCGTGGGCGAGACCGGCGTCGGCAAGGAGGTCTATGCCCGCGCCGTGCACCAGGCCAGCGTGCGCAAGGGGCGATTCATCGCCATCAACTGCGCCGCCATCCCGCGCGAGCTGGTGGAAAGCGAGCTGTTCGGTTACCGCCAGGGGGCGCATTCCACCGCCCACCAGGCCAAACCCGGCCTCATCGAAGAAGCGGAGGGCGGCACGCTGTTTCTCGACGAGATCGGCGAGATGTCGACCGAGGCGCAGACCAAGCTGCTGCGGTTTCTGCAGGACCGCGAGATGACGCCCCTCGGTGCCACGCGCCCGCGCCGCATCGACGTGCGCATCGTGGCCGCCACCAACCGCAGCGGCGCCGTCAGCGGCTCCGCTGGCAAGGGACCGGGCGGCCTGCGCGACGACATGATCGGCCGCCTGGGCGCCGCCCCCATTCACCTGCCGCCGCTGCGAAACCGTCTGGAGGATCTGGGGGCCCTGTGCGCTCACTTTCTGCGCGCCACACCGTCGACTCGGTTTGAACAGCCGGCCTTCCGCGCCCTGTGCCTGCACGGCTGGCCCCTCAACGTGCGCGAGCTGGAAAAGATCGTCAGCACCGCCGCGGTGCTGGCCGCCGGACAGAAACCGATCGCCCTTCGCGATCTGCCCGAACCGATCGCCCGCGCCATCAGCGCGCCCGTCGCCGTGGCCGGCCGCCGCCCCGGCGGCCCCTCACCGACGGCGGGCCAGCTGGAAGATCTGCTCCGTCGCTACGACGGCAACGTCGCCGAGGTCTCGCGCGACCTGGGCAAGCACCGGGCGGCGGTCTGGCGCTGGATCAAAAAATTCGGTCTGGGCCCGCAGAATTTCCGACCCAAGGATCGGGAGTAAGAAAGGCGTCGCGATGTTGCTGCCGCTGATCGGACCGCGTCTGCACGGCTGGCTGGACGACCTGGTGGCGCTGCTGTACGTCGCCGGCGCGTTGATCCTGGGCCTGCACGGCCTGGCGCTGGCCGTCGCGCTGAGCGGTGCGGCCGTGCATTTCACGCTGACCCGTTTGACCAACTACCCGCAGGGCACGGTGAAGCTGATTCCGTTCCGCGTCCACGCCTTCATCGAACTGACCGAAGGCATCGCCGTCCTGGCCGCCACCTGGTTGCTGGTCCACGACGCGCCGGCGCTGCAACGCGGATTTCTGACCGTGATGGGTATGACGCAGTTCGGGGCCTTCGCTCTGTCCGACTACTCATGGCCGTCGCCACCGCCGACACCGCTGCCGACGACCTGAGCGCGCCTGACGTTTGACCGCTGGCGTGTGGCCGCCGGCGTGTGACCGCCGGGATCACGGACTGTGCGTCGGAACATCGCAGCTTGGCGATCATCCATCGCCAAAACCGCGATTGGTCGACGCCGCGCCGCTGGAACCGGACTTGCTGCACATGAGTGGTTCGCCAGAGTTGGGGTGACACCATGGGGACGTGCTGGTGCGGCGCCGCGAACGCCGTCGCGACCACCGCTGAGAATTTCGATCAGCGGTACCGCCAAGTCTTTTCTGGCCAGCCCCGAGAAAGCCAGAAGCAGGCCAGCCACAATCACGCTGGCGAAATTGGCACGTGGCGATTCCTGCGTGCGTTCGCTTCGCCGTCGCCAACGTTTTCACTGTCGGTGAAGATTCCGCCGACCGAGAACCGTAGTAACTGATCGAAGGATCTCCGTTCCCCGGACGGTCACCACCGCAGAAAAGGAGCAACCCCCGATGCGAACCGCTCAAACTTTGTTGGCCATGGGCGCCCTGGCCTCCGCCCTGATCATGCTGTCCTGTGGCCTTCAAACAGAGCGATCCGGCGACGAGCAGACCGCGACGGGGGAGATCACCTCGGGCACGACGTACACCTTGAAGGCGGCTCATTCACAGAAGTGCGTCGACGTCGCTGGGGTCAGCACGGCGGACGGCGCCAACGACCATCAGTGGACCTGCCACGGCCGGGCCAACCAGCAGTGGAAGGCCCGCAGCGTCGGCGGCGGCAACTGGGAGATCGTCTCTGTCAACAGCGGCAAATGCCTGGAGGTGGCGGGTGCCAGCGTGGCCAACGGCGGCAACATCGACCAGTCGACCTGCCAGGGCACCGACAACCAACGCTGGACGCTGGTCAACGTCAATGGCGGATCTGCCGATCAATTTCAGATCAAATCGGTGTCCAGCGGCAAGTGCGTCGACGTGGCCGGCGTCAGCACCGCCGACGGCGCCAACATCCAGCAGTGGACCTGCGGCGCAAACACCAACCAGCGATTCACCTTCAACCCGATCAGCGGCGGCGGTGGCGGCACGGGCGGCGCCAGCGGCGGGGGTGGCGGCGCCAGCGGTGGCGGCGGCGCCAGCGGCACCGGCTGTGATTCGCCGAACCTGGTGTGGAAGACCGGCAACAAGACCAATTACACGTCGTATCCCGATCCCGGCTCGGAAGAGTGCAT
>JAXDMH010000273.1:0-4617 GCA_034666225.1 Myxococcales bacterium | reverse complement strand
GGTTGCCCTGGGCGCGGCGACCGCCGGCTGCGGCGGAACCACCGGCAGCGGTCTGGTGGCCTTCGCCGCCGCCGCGGCCGGTCCCAGCGACGCGCCCGGTGGCGGGGCGCCGTCGTCGTCGCCGTCGCCGTCGCCGTCGTGGACCTTTGATACGCGCCGCGGATTTCACGTGGTGCTGACGCGCGCGGTGCTGCACGTCGGGGCGCTGTACCTGAACGCCAGCCCGCCCATCTCGGGCGCGCAAGAGACCAGCTGCATTCTGCCCGGCATCTACGTCGCCGAGGTCACCAAGGGACGTGACATCGATCTGCTGGACCCGACGCCGCAGCCTTTCCCCGGCGGCGGCGAGGGCAAAGCCGATCCCGCCACCGTCGGCGAAGTCTGGCTGATGGGAACACCGGACGTGAACGCCCAGCAGGACCCCACAGCGATTCTGATCATCGCGGGAACCGCGACCAGGGGCGGCGTCACACGCGCCTTCGCCGGCACCCTGACCATCGGCAAGAACCGAGACAAGGCGCCGCCCAACGCCGCCACCCCGGGCGCCCATCCCCTGTGCAAGGAACGGATCGTCACGCCGATCCGCATCGACGTTCTGCCGCGCGCCGGCGGCACGCTGGTGATGCGCGCCGATCCGCGCGAGCTGCTGGCGTCGGTGAACTTCGACGATCCCACGTTCCTGATGAAGGACGCGGTGGCGGGCGATCCGACGCAGGTGGTGTTCGACGACGACGCCAGCACGACCGCCGGGCTGAACCTGTACCTCGGCCTGCGCGCAGCAAGCACCTACACGTTCGAGTGGGTCGATGGTGGCCCGTGACACCGCCGGCGAAAAACCGGCAGCAGAAAACAAAGACAAGGAGAGACGACATGCGAACCGAGACGACGATGAGAAACATGACCAACGTGAAGACGATGGCTGGCGCGCTGGCCCTGACCGTGGCGCTGGCTGCCTGTTCCAGCAGCGGCGGCAACAACAACGCGGGCACCGGAGGAAATAGCGCGGGTTCAGGTGGGACCTCCGGTGGCGGTACTGACGGCCGCGGCGCCTTCGCGCTGAAACCCTTCACGGCCCCGCCCCAGGATCCCGGCCCGAAGACAGTCTTGTTCACCGCGTCGGGCGAGGAGCTGGCGTACAGCGGGTACGCCTTCCCTCCGGCCATGGACGGCGACGCGGCGTTCGTCGACGGATGGCAGATCGATTTCGATCACCTGCTGGTGACCATCGACAAGATCACGCTGTCCGAAAATCCGGTGAAGGTGCCGACCGATCAGGCGCAGACCGGGGCGCTGGTCGCCGAGGCCGACGGCCCCTGGGCGGTGGACCTTCACCCGAAGGGTCCGCTCATGGGCAAGGGCGGCGGCGACGAGACCGCGGTGCCGATCGCCGCGCTGACCAGCCAGAACAAGAACGGCAACAAGGCGTTCGACACCGCCAGCGGAACGGCCTACGCGTTCGGGTTCGACCTGGCGCCGGCGACGGCGAACGCCCAGAACGTCAACCTGGACGCCGACGCGCTGGCGTCCTACCAGCAGATGGTGACCGACGGGTGCGCCGTGCTGTACGCCGGGACGGCGACGTTCAAGGGAGGCGCCGACTGCACGCCCGCCGATCCGGAGTTCACCAAGCTGCCCCCGACGGTGAAGTTTCGTTTCTGCTTCAAATCGCCGACGACCTACGCCAACTGCCAGGACGGCAGCAACGACGGCGCCGGCATCAATGGCGAAGAGCACCCGCGCGGCTTTGCGTTCAAAGACAACCAGTCGGTCATCGCCCAGGTGACTGTGCACACCGACCACCCGTTCTGGGAAAGCACCGTTCACGATTCACCGGCGCACTTCGATCAGTTCGCGGCGCAGACCGTCGGCGCCAGCAGCACGCCTACGGTCACCCTGGATGATGTGGTCGGGCTGGACTTCACGGCGATGGTCGACAAGGCCAAGACCGCCCTGCCCTGGCGTACCTGCCTGCCGAAATCCAAGTACCCGATGGGCGGCTATGACGCCCCCGCCGGCCAGATGCACTTTGACCCGCAAGCCATCGCCACCAACCCCGATCCGACAAAGGGCTTCCGCGACGACTACGACTTCACCACCTACAACCAAAGCACGCAGGGCCACCTCAACTCCGACGGCCTGTGCGCCGTCGAACGCCACTATCCGTCACCCCAATAGTTCCAGGCGCCCCGCGGCGGCCGGATGGACGGAGGCGGCGAGGGATGGCCGGCCGCCGCGAGCGCTTGATCCCCGTGCGAAGGACAAAAGCAGTGAAAGGACGAAGCTATGAACACCATTGAATCAGTCAAGCAGGTGCTGCTGGCGTCGGGCGCGGGCTGGGTGCTGTGGTTGCTGGGGGCGCTCTCCGCCAGCAGTCTGGCGCTGGCGATCGAGCGCTGGCTGTATCTGCGACGACGGGCCGGCGATCTGGAGGCGCTGGCCCGCAGCCTGGACGAACCGCTGGAACGCGGTGACATCGCCGGCGCGCAACAACTGCTGGCCGCCAGCCCGACGGCCGCCGCCAGGATCGCGGCAGCGGGGTTGCGCCTGGCAGCGCGCGGAAGCACCTCGGCGGAGAAAGCCATGCGCAGCGCCTCCGCGCTGGAGCGAGGCCGCCTGGAACGCTGGCTCGCCTACCTGGCCACCGTCGGCAACAACGCGCCCTTCGTGGGCCTGTTCGGCACGGTGGTGGGCGTCATCCACGCCTTCGAGGAGCTGGGGCACGGCGCGCCCGGACACGGCGCCACGGCGGCGGGCCAGGTCGCCTCGCAAGCGGTCATGGCCAGCATCGCCGAGGCGTTGGTGGCGACGGCGGTTGGCATCCTGGTCGCGCTGCCGGCCGTCGCTGCGTACAACTACCTGCAACGGCGGGTGGCATCGTTGCTGGCTGGCGCCGAGGTGCTGACGAACCTGGTGCTGGCGTACATCTCGGAGGACGGGCATGCCCCGCGACAGACGCCACCTGTGAAGGAGGTGGCCGATGGCGCAGCCTGACGGTCAGGACGGCGCGGGGATCATCGCCGGCATCAATGTCACGCCGCTGGTCGACGTGATGCTGGTGTTGCTGGTCATCTTCATCGTGACGGCCAAGATCATCGTCACCCCGGCCGTGCCTCTGGACTTGCCCCACGCCGCCCATGGTGACGAGGTACAGGTGGTCCTGTCGGTGATCGTCCCGTCGCGCGGGCCGATCCTGGTCAATGGCGCCGCGCTGCCGACCGACGACGCGCTGGAGGGGCGCGCCCGCCAGGCGCTGGCCAGCGAGCCAACGTTGCGGGCGGTGATTCAAGCCGACGGATCGATCGCGCACCGGCGGATCGTGCACCTTCTGGATCTGCTCCGCGGCGCCGGCGTCAACCGCGTCGCCTTCGGGGCGTTGCCGGTCGACGATCTGCAGCCTCAGAGCGAGGGGCGTTGAACGACTCTGACAAGACGGCGACGGGGCCACGCGAAACCGAGGTGCGCCCGCGGATCGTCGATCTCGTGTTCGAGGCGCCGCCGCGTGGGCACAAGCGCCGCCTGCTGGTTGGTCTGTGCACGGTGGCGGCGCTCTACGCGACGGTGGTCGGCCTCATCGGCGGCCTGGGCCAATCGGCGGGACCCTGGAGCGCTGAGATGGCGGCGCGCGTGCACGACGCGATCTCCATCGAACGGACCGTCGAAATGACGCCACCGACGCCGCCGGCGCCGCCGCCTGAAACGCCGAGCGCGGCGCCTGTCGTTCAGTCGTCACACGCCAGCCGGCCTGCGGCCCAGGCCCGCGCCACGCCGGGCCGGACGCATCCCGGCCCGGCGGCACCCGCGCAGGCCGGCGCGCTGGCTGCGGTGTCGTCGGAGCCGGTCGATCTGACCGGAACGGCCTTCGTGGTCGGCGCCGGCACGGCGTTCGCGGGCGGCGCCACAACCGCGACCGGCACCAACCCCAAACCGGTGATCGGCGCCGTAGCGCCCGGCGGCACCGGCGATGGATCAGGCGGCGCGCCCCGCACGCTGGCCCGCCCCGTCTCGCTTGACCAATCGGCATGGGCCTGTCCTTGGCCGGCCGAGGCGGACGCCGCGCAGGTCGACGAACAGACCGTCGTCATTCGCGTCATCGTGCGCGCCGATGGACACGCCGAACGCGTCGAATTGGTCGCCGATCCGGGGCTGGGGTTCGGGAGTGCCGCCCGCAATTGCGCGCTGGGCACCCGGTTTCAACCGGCCCGCAACGGCGCTGGCGCACCGATCACCGGGACTTCACCTCCCATTCGCGTGCATTTTTTTCGATGATCCTCTCGACGAAGAGCCCCTGGCTGATCTTCTTGCTGACCGCCGCCGTGACTGGGCTGGCTGTGTCGGGATGTCATCGCCGCGCCGCCACCAAGGACGATTGTCGCGACGTGCTTGATCGGCTGATACAGCTGGAACTGACCGAATCAGGCTTTCGCGACCCGACTCTCGCCGCGCGCTGGACCAGCGAGCTTCATCGCCAGTTGGCGCCCCAGCTGGACCGCTGTCTGGGTAAGAGGGTACCGACCGACCTACGCATCTGCCTGTCGGTGGCCCGTACGCCCGAGGAGATCGCTCACCGATGCCTCAAGTAACCACGGCGACACCGAAGAGCGGCCGCCTTGCAGCGAA
>JAXDMH010000272.1:0-2750 GCA_034666225.1 Myxococcales bacterium | reverse complement strand
GATCGCTGAGCACGTCGCGCATGTGGCCGCGCAGGGCCAGGGTGGCCTTGCGGGTCTGGTCGCCCATGTTCTTGACGGTGAAGGCCGGGCGCTGCTGCCGCCGGCGCGTCTCCTCGCGCTCGCGCAGTTCGCGCGCGTCGATCCCGCGCTGGGCCTCGCGCGCCATCCGTCGCACCATGGGGCTGCCGTCTTGCTGTTGCAGGCGGGCCAGCGACACGCGCGCCGATGAATCACCGATCCGCCCCAGCGCCCGCGCGGCCGTGGCCCGCACCGCGGGGTGCGCGTCGTGCAGCGCCGTCACCAACGCCTGCACCGATCGCTCCTGTCGCAGCGTCCCCAGCACCAGCGCCGCGTCGACGCGCACCTTGTATGAAGGATCGTGCACCAGCGCCTGTTCGACGTCTTCGATGCGCGCCCCCGCCAGGTGGCTGTTGCCACGCGCTGCCAGGACCAGCGGATCGTCGATGAGCGCGAGAAGCAGCGCCAGAGTCGGGAGGGCCAGCAACGTCGACGAGGATCGCTCTTTCGGGCCAAACCGGTCAAGCGCGCCGCGCGGCTAATTTTGCGGCGGCTGCCGGCTGGCCCGAGGGATGTACGTCAAACGGCGCTGATCAGATACGCGTGCCGATTCCCAGGCCGAACTGGAACAGGTCGGTCTTGGCGTCGCCGGAAGAGACTGACTGAAACCCGAACTGATACCCCAGCTCGAAGTTGGCGTAGGCCCTGTCGGTCAGGGCCAGCATGGCGCCGCCGTGAAAGCCCAGCACGAACCCGGTGGCGTTGTCGCCGTGGGGAGGCATGAGGACGGAGTATCCCGGCGCTACGTATCCGTACAGTTGCAGCGTATCGGCGATGGGCGCGTTGGCCCCGGCCCGGATCAGCAGGTCCAGCTGCGAGCCAGAATCGTTGGCGTCCTTGGCCTTGACGTGGAACGTGAACTGGGGGGCGAACCCGACGAAGAAGTTCGGATGAAACGCATAGTCCGCGTACGGGCACAGGCCAAAGGCGAACGCGGTGTCGGCCGAGCCGCTGATGGTCCCGATCGGGGTGTTGACCGACCCGCTGAACTGGCCGAAGGGCGTGGGGACCAGGTTCAGCCCGGCCCGCAGTCCGACCGCCGGATGATTGAAGGACGAGGCCAGGTTCTGGGCCTGGGCGTTCGTCGCCAGCATCATCGACATTGCCGCCGCCGTCGCGATGACCGCCGCCGCCATGATCCACATCCGTTTGCGTGCTCGCATCTCTTGTCTCCTTGGCCGAAGCCGCTATTGAATTGGGGTCAGCATCCGGGGAGGAAGGGGCCGCCGTCAACCCCGAGGGACAGGGGAGGCTGTCCCCGTATTGCATACGGGCAGTCTCCATACGGGGACGGACAGCCCAACCCAGCCTACCCTGCCCACCCTCGGGCCTTCGGCCCGACCCCTAGCGTCGTTGACGGGGCCGCAACGCTCGCGAATGATGGCGCTTTCCATGAACCCACGAACGTTGTCCCTGGCCTATTCCGTGGATGCGGACGACGCGTTCATGTTCCACGCCGTGCGTGAATCGCTGATCGATACCCACGGTCTGACGTTTTCCCATCAACGCGCCGACACCGCGGCGCTGAATCGTCTGGCCATCGCCGGTGGGGCCGACGTGGTGGCCATATCGGCGGGGGTCTATCCGGCGGTCGCCGCGCAATACCAGCTGCTGCCGCACGGGGCTTCGGTGGGGCGGGGCTTCGGTCCGGTGGTGGTGGCGCGACGACCGATGACGGCGGGCGAGCTGGCGTCGGCCCGGGTGGGGATCCCGGGGCTGACCACCACGGCGTGGATGGTGTTGCGCCTCATCCAGCCGGCGGCGGTTCCGGTCGAGATCCCCATCGCTCCCTTCGCCGGGATCTTCGACGCCCTTGAGCGCGGCGAGATCGACGCCGCGCTGTTGATCCACGAAGGGCGCATGCTGTATCCGGAGCGCGGGCTGCACAAGGTCGTCGACCTGGGCGAATGGTGGGAGGCCGAGACCGGCCTGCCGCTGCCCCTCGGGGTGAACGTGATCCGGCGGGCGCTGGGGCCGCAGCTGGTCCGTCGGACGTCGAGCGTCCTGCGCCGGAGCATCGTCTATGCGCTGGCCCACCGTGGAGATCTCATTGCTTCGATCTCGGCCGAAGACCGGGGCGACAAGGCCCTGGCCGACAAGACGCTTATCGACGAATACTTAAAGCTTTACGCGAACGACGACACGGCCAACATGGCGGACGACGCGCGGCGGGCCACGGCGGTGCTGTTCCAGCTGGCCCGCGCCGCCGGCTTGCTGGCCCACGATGTCGCTGTCGACTGGTCGGACTGACGCCGATCGGGCTGCCAGGCGCTCAACGCCGCTGCAACCAGGATTGAACCACGGCGCAGGCGGCGGCCGAGGCGGTGGCGTGGTGCTGCTTCCATTCGACATGGGCGCGCGGGCCGACGCGGTTGGCGACGCCGACCAGCGCGGCGAAGCGGAGGCCGGCCAGGGTGGCGGCGCGCCCGACGGCGAACAGCTCCAGGTTTTCCACGGTGGCTTGCGTGGCGCGGGCGATCCGCCGGGCCAGGGCCGGCGACCGGGTGATGGCCAGCGGGCAGGCGGCGGTGGCCACGGTGGCGCCGGCGGCGGCATGCAGAAGCTCGCTGACCAGCGACCGATCGCAGACCACTTCGGTGGTCAGCGGCGGCGGCAGATAGCTTTCCTTGCGCAGGACGCCCGTCGCCACCAGGGCGGCGCGCGAGACGACA